>DGII01000016.1 GCA_002393095.1 Lachnospiraceae bacterium UBA3826
CATTCTTGGTACGAATGGACTCTTCCTTAACCTCAAGTAAGCCTTCGCGCTTCTTCTCTTCTGCAGTCTTAAGAGCTTCATCAATGATCTCTCTGGCCTGTTCCTCAGCACTTCCTATCTTAGACTTTGCAGCCTTCTTCTGGTAATTGGAAGCACATATAACGGATACAGGTACCGCAA
This sequence comes from Lachnospiraceae bacterium UBA3826, assembly GCA_002393095.1. GTDB lineage: Bacteria > Bacillota > Clostridia > Lachnospirales > Lachnospiraceae > Colinaster. The sequence continues at coordinate 181 of DGII01000016.1, forward strand.
TCAACAGAGTTACCACCACTGCAATTACTATAGCTATAGCATTCATGCAGCAGTACCTCCTTATTCAATTATCATTGTACTTAACCATATTCAAAGAGTCATGTAGAGTGACTCCAAGATAGCAAAATTACAACATATCTATGATACACTTTTGTCAAAGTTATGTCAATAGCACTATATACATCGGTTGATAGTATCCATATCAAATCCCTTGCCGTAAAGATATGCCTTCAGCTTCTGCTTATCCTCATATGTAGCGCTGTCTCTGTCATAGTGCCGCTTAAGCATAAGCTTACGGATCAACTCCTCCTCGTCTGTCAGATCACCGTCAGCCATCACGCTCTTAAGAGCTCTCTCAATGATATCCCTGTCAACTCCCTTCTGCCTTAGGTCATCGGTAAGTCGCCTGATGCTCTTAGAACTGCTGTAATACTGTATATATGACTTACAGTATCCGTAATCGTCAAGGCATCTCATATCCTTGATATACTCTATCGCCTGATCAATTATATCCTCCGGATAATCTCCCTCAATAAGCTTCTGCCTTATCTGATACTCCGTGTACGACCGCTTCTGCAATAGATTAAGCCCCCTTAGCTTGGCTCTTCTTGGCAGTATCTGCGTCATTATCTTATGATAGGTCTCATCGCTTAACTCTTCGTCCTGTCTGATATTCAATTCCTTAAGCTCGCCCTTATATAACGTGATCAGGCTGTCATCCGACAGCCTGATCCTTCGTCTCCCTCCGGGCAATTCCGTGATCTGTGTAACGATCATATATCAGCCGTTCCTCCGCTGAGATTGAATAAGTCTCTTACCTTATTCTCTACCTCTGCACATACCTCCGGATTCTCTTCAAGGTACTGCTTCGCATTCTCACGACCCTGTCCTATCTTATTGCCTTCATAAGCATACCATGCACCTGATTTGACTATTATGTCATTGTCTGCGGCCAGATCCAGGATGTCGCCGATACGAGATATCCCCTTACCGAACATTATATCAAACTCTGCCTCCTTAAAAGGTGGTGCCACCTTATTCTTGACTACCTTGACCTTGGTCCTGTTACCTATCACCTCTCCCGCCTGCTTGATGGATTCTGTTCTTCTTACATCAAGTCTCACGGAAGCATAGAACTTAAGCGCTCTTCCTCCGGTGGTCGTCTCCGGATTGCCGAACATAACACCCAGCTTCTCTCTCAACTGGTTGATGAATACCACCGTACAATTCGACTTGCTGATAACGGCTGTAAGCTTCCTCATGGCCTGACTCATAAGTCTCGCCTGAGCGCCCATTACCGCATCACCCATATCGCCGTCTATCTCCTGCTTGGGCACAAGCGCCGCAACCGAATCCACAACAACTATATCTATGGCTCCTGAACGAACCATAGTCTCAGCTATCTCAAGTGCCTGTTCTCCGGAATCCGGCTGCGAGATGTACAGATTATCTATATCAACTCCGATATTCTTGGCATATACGGGATCGAGCGCATGCTCTGCATCTATGAATCCGGCAATACCGCCGCGCTTCTGAACCTCCGCTATCATGTGGAGCGTGACTGTGGTCTTACCTGATGACTCAGGACCGTATATCTCCACAATACGGCCTCTGGGTATGCCACCGATTCCAAGAGCCAGATCCAGACTTAAGGAGCCTGTCGGAATAGCCTCAACATTCATATTGGCTCCCTGATCTCCCAGCTTCATAACGGCACCCTTGCCGTACTGCTTCTCTATCTGCGCAATGGCAGCATCCAATGCTTTAAGCTTCTCTTCTTTTTCCATGGTAAAATCTCCTTCCGGTGTGAACAAATGTTCACTTCATTAACAAGAATAAAACATCTGTTCGTCTTTGTCAATAGATTTTTTATCCTATCCGGAACGAATATGATCGAATGATTGAATGAATGATCGAATATATAGAATATATCCTATAATATGGATATGTTCAATACCTATTTTTTGCCAAAGGTCTTCTCACTGTAATACTCAAGTATACAGTTACGCATCAGATTAAGTGCCGCGGTTACGGCATTATTCCTGATCTTGGCTCTGCTTCCGTTAAAGTGATGCTCCTTCACCGTCACCTTACCGCACACAAAGCAGGCTATATATACAAGTCCCACGGGCTTATCCGGACTTCCGCCGTCAGGCCCCGCAATTCCCGTGGTGGCGATTGTCACATCGCACTTGGCAAGAGCCGCCATGCCTGCTGCCATCTCGCTCGCAGTCTGCCTGCTCACGGCGCCGTACTTATCAAGCGTACTCTTCTTAACACCCGCAAGCTTTCTCTTGGACTTATTCGAATAAGTGATAAGCCCTGACTTGAATGCCTCCGATACACCCGGCACATTGATCAGTCTTCCTGCCACAAGTCCTCCCGTGCACGACTCTATCGTACCGACCGTAAGCTCATTGGCAAGGATAAGATCCACCACCGCCTGCTCTAAGGTCACGTTCTCATCCGTAGTATATACGCTGTTGCCGAACCTCTCCTTAAGCTCCTTCACAACAGGCTTTGTAAGCTTCTTGGCTGCAGCCTCGTCCTCTCCGTATGCCGATACCCTGATATGTACCTCTCCGGTCTTGGCATAGGTTGCGATTGTGGGATTGGTCTGAGACTCTATCATATCCTTTATCATGGTCTCGGCCTTGCTCTCACCCACACCGCATATCTTCACCATCTTTGAATAGATGGTTCCCGATATGAGCGACTTAAGATACGGCTCCACGGATTCCCTGTACATAAGCTCAAGTTCCTCAGGGGGACCCGGCAGAAGTATCACATGCTTGCCGTTATCCTCGATTATACAGCCCGGAGCTGTCCCGTTATTATTGGGCAGGATGATACACCCCTCAGGCATCATCGCCTGCTTCCAGTTATTATCCGTAGGGGACTTGCCTACCTTGACGAAGTATTCCGCTATAGCGATTTTGGAAGTCTCATCCATGTAGAGCTTTCGTCCCATGCACTTAGCAGACACTTCCTTGGTCAGATCGTCCTGAGTAGGACCGAGTCCGCCGCTTAATATCACAATATCCGCACGGTCTATGGCTCTGTTAAGAGTATCCGTAAGTCTTCCTTCGTTATCTCCCACAACGTCCTGATAGTAGCAGGAGAGTCCCAGCTTAACGCACTCTCTTGCAAGGAACGCCGCATTAGTATTGATGATATTACCCATCAATATCTCTGTACCCACCGATATCAGTTCTACCGTAAGCTTATTGTCCATAACATGCCACCCCGACTTCTATCTGTCTGCCAATACCGCTCTGTTCTTCCATATATAATCTATAAGGGATACTATCGTAAGGATCACCGCTATCCACATGACTGCCCTCGTTAGCATTACGAAGATTTGATTATCTATGCCTGCAAGCATCATTATCACCATAGCCATCTGTGATACCGTCTTACACTTGCCCCACATGCTCGCCGCTATGACTATTCCCGCATCGGATGCCACCAGTCTGAATCCGCTTATTATGAATTCCCTTGCTATGATGATTATCACGGCCCATGCGGGAAGCATCGCCGGATCAAGCTCTACAAGGCATATCATGGCAGAGCACACCAAGACCTTATCAGCCAGAGGGTCCATGAATTTGCCGAAATTAGTGATCAGACCGTACTTACGCGCGATCTTACCATCAAGCATATCGGTAAGCGACGCCACTATGAATATGATAAGTGCGATCTGTCTTGAGTAAGGTCCCGCACACCCCGTCAATAAAATAACAACGAATGGTACAATGAGTACCATTCTTAATATTGTAAGTTTATTAGGAAGATTCATTGTCATGCCTTTCCTTATCGTCAGTCATCTGCCGGTACAGCCACAAGGTCATAGCCTGCGGCTCCCGTTATCCTTACTTTAATGTCTTCCCCGCTCATATACTCCCTGTCAGCTTCTATGAATATCATTCCGTCCACATCCGGAGCATCCATATAAGACCTTGCCATATATACGCCATCCTTCGGGATATAGCCCTGTATTGTGACCATAAGCTCTCTTCCCGACATTGCTTTATTGGCGTCAAAAACTATCCTCTGTTGAAGCTTCATTATGGCGTTACGCCTCATATTGCGCAGCACCACAGGTATCTGACGCTTCATCCCTGCAGCAACCGTTCCCTCCTCTGCCGAATACGAGAAGACTCCCAGTCTGTTAAATCTCATATCCTTTACAAAGGCTTTAAGCCTTCTGTAATCGGCCATACTCTCTCCGGGAAAGCCCGCTATGAGAGTGGTCCTTATGCATATATCGGGTATCTCCTCCCTTAGTCTTGCAATAAGCCTCCTTAAGCTGCTCTCGTCAGTCTTCCTGCCCATGCGCTTAAGGACATTGTCGGAAGCATGCTGTATCGGCATATCTATATAGTGATACAGCTTAGGCTCATTTTTCATAAGCTGTATCAGTTCATCCGTTATCTCTTCTGGATAGCAGTACAGAAGCCTTATATGCTCTATACCTTCCACCCTCGCAAGCCCGGATATGAGTCCTGTAAGCTGCTTTTTGCCGTATATATCCGTCCCGTACAGCGTGGTCTCCTGAGCTACTAAGATAAGCTCCTTAACGCCCCTCGCTGCCAGATCCGTCGCTTCCGCTATAAGGTCTTCCATGGGTATGGATCTGTACCTGCCTCTTAACTTCGGGATGATACAGTATGTACATCTTTTATCGCATCCCTCCGCGATCTTAAGGTAAGCATAGTGTATGGGAGTCGTTAAAAGTCTCTTATGTCCGTATATGGGCTTGGCATCAATGGGATCACACAGAGTCACGCACTCTTTATTCCCGCCTTTTTCAAGCTCGTCAAGTGCCTCCGCCACCCTGTCAAATGACGATATGCCGAGTATGGCATCAACCTCCGGAATGGATTGCCGTATATCATCAGTATACCTCTGTCCCAGACAGCCCGTTACTATGATATACCTTAAGCGTCCCTCCGTCTTAAGCTTCGCAAGACGGAGTATATTGTCGATACTCTCCTGCTTGGCATCGAGTATGAATGCACAGGTGTTGACCACAACCGCGTCTGCCTCTTCCTCATCATAGACAAGCTCATGACCCGCTTCGTCAAGGATGCCCAGCATCATCTCGGTATCAACCGTATTCTTATCACATCCCAGAGAAATAAAAGCAACCTTCATAGACAGTTATCCGCTTAAGCTTCCTCTTCCTCGGCAGCTTCCTCTTCACTGTCATTGCTGTCTTCCTCTGCGGACTCTCTCTCCGCCTTCTTGGCAGCTCTCTCTTCCAGAATCTCCTTGGCCTTCTTTGCAGCCTCTTCCTTGATCTCCGCCTCGAATTCCTCAAGCTCGTCCTCGGCTATGATCTTGATCTTACCCTGATTAAGCTCCTCTACGGCGACCGAAAGGGGCTTCTGACCCGTAACAGACACAAGCGGTTCATCACCGTCCACTATCTGGCGGGCACGCTTGGCTGTAGCCATTACGATGGAATATCTGCTGTTGACGACCTTCGTCTCTCCGGGAAGGGCATCTGCATTGACGACCTTCATAAGATCTGAATATGATGGATGTAACATTTTATCTCCTCCTGTCTATCCTACCGTTTCGGTTAATTCTTTTTTGATCTCCTGTATAAATGCAGCGTTACGTGATACGCTGTACTTGGCATTCTGTATTATCTCGTGAGTCTGCCTGACGCATATATCAAGATCGTCATTAAGCAGGATATACTCATACTTATCGACTATATCCGCCTCTTCTATGGCTCGCTTCATGCGATCCCTTATCTTGTCCTCGGTCTCGGTATTGCGGCCTCTTAAGCGTCTTAACAGTTCGGTGGCGCTTGGAGGTGTCACGAAGAGAAGTAAGGCCTCAGGCAGCATCTTTTTGACCTGAAAGGCTCCGAGATACTCGATCTCAAGGATCACATCTCTTCCCTGCCCCAACTGCTTCTCCACATACTCCCTTGGCGTGCCGTAATAATTGCCCACATATTCGGCATACTCAAGCATCCTGCCTTCCGATATGTTGCGTTCAAAGGCGGCTCTGTCTATGAAGAAATAGTCAACTCCGTCCTTCTCTCCATCTCTGGGCGCTCGCGTAGTCATGGAGATGGATAACGAATAGTTGTCATATTCACTTATGAGCTTCTTAACAAGAGTACCCTTACCCGCTCCGGAAAAACCGGATATCACTGTCAAAACTCCTCTGTCCTTCATGCCTGACCTCCCCGACTCATCCTTGTCTTTATCATATATAAAAGCTATTCTATATTCTGTATCTGCTCTCTGACCTTCTCTATGCCTGTCTTAAGCTCTATGCCTCTGTTGGATATCTCAAGATCGCTTGATTTGCTTAAGATCGTATTGGCCTCCCTGTTCATCTCCT
>DGII01000147.1 GCA_002393095.1 Lachnospiraceae bacterium UBA3826
TTGCAGAAGTTTTATCATATCATCAGGTATTCTGGACCCTTAGCTCAGTTGGTTAGAGCAACCGGCTCATAACCGGTCGGTCCTGGGTTCGAGTCCCCGAGGGTCCACTTTCATAATCTTAATACGGCCCGGTGGCTCAGATGGTTAGAGCGCCGCCCTGTCACGGCGGAGGTCGTCGGTTCGAGTCCGATCTGGGTCGTTGTGCTCCGGTGGCGGAATTGGCAGACGCATGGGACTTAAAATCCCACGGTGGCGACACCGTACCGGTTCAAGTCCGGTTCGGAGCACTTGCTTTTATTTTGAAATCGCTCGCTTTGAGCGATTTTTTTGTTAAGAATATGCTATTAAAAAAGCCTTTTTACTGATATAATATATTTGTGTTTTTATACCCTTTACCAAAGAAGGGTAATATAAGTGTATTAAGAGGCAGGCATGGAATATAACCTGTATTTTGAGTTTTCATCCATTATATTATTGATTACGCTTATCACAGCGTTAATTGTCAGAAGGGTATCACGGGGACGTACCAATACACTCTTCGTTCTATTATTGTATTCTCTTTTATTTACTGCGATTGTCGATGTTATTGAAGTATTCTCTGACAGTATTTCGATAAAATATATTCTTAATTATCTGTACTTTATAATAAGGAACGGAACTCCGTTGCTTTATATTCTCTTTCTGATCTCATATATCGGGATATGGCACAGATTAAGAGGCTTCGGATCATTGTTCTTTTTTACGGTCATTCCTTACGTTATCGATCTGATGGTGATAGCGCTTAATCCCGTTTTCAATTCTGTCTTCTACATTGACAGTGAGTGTGAATATCACAGGGGAGGGCTGATATATATCCTTTATGTTATTGCCTTCTATTATGCCGCATTAAGTCTTGCAATAATCATACATAACAGGAAGCTTATAGCGATAAGGGAGAAGGTCATACTTTCCGTATTCCAGCCCTTTGTATCGGTAGCCGTACTTGCTCAGATGCTTTGGCCGTCTTTTCGTATAGAGATATTCGGTACGACGATATTTGTTGTACTTATGGCGGTCGGTGTTCATAAGCCTGAGGTGTACATGGACAATGTGGTGGGTATATCGACCAATGCAGGATTCCTGATAGATATCAAGAAGACGCTCTTAGCCGGAAGACCCGTTGCGGTGATCATTTTTAAATACACCAACTATGCCATTCTAAGAGAGAGCATCGGATTTGAACTGTACTCGAAGCTTACCCGTAAGCTGGCGGATAAGCTTAAGCAGATCAATTCGCTTACGGGCTCTAAGGCCGAGCTGTATTATCTTGATAAGGGTACATATGCGGTCATCGCGTCATACACCAAGTATAATATGATCTATAATTTCGGAAGAATGCTTACCGACTATGTAAGGTCGCCTATTAAGCTGGACATCATGGAGGTTAAGCTGGATTCAAGAGTGTGCCTTATCAATTGTCCGAGTGATATAAGCAATGCGGACGCTTTTATTGATTTTGTCAATGCATTGGAATTCAGAGTGCCGGAGGATGATAATCTTGTGATCCTTGCCGATGTATCCGAGTCCAAGGAGTTCAAGATGCGCAACGACATGAACACCATCATCGGAAGAGGCATAAGCGGGCACAATTTCCAGATGTATTATCAGCCTATATATTCAATAGAGAAGAAGAGATACACTTCGGCAGAGGCGCTTATCAGGCTTATAGACGAAGAGTACGGCTTCGTATCGCCGGCACTGTTCATACCTGTGGCTGAGGTAACAGGTGCTATCCATCAGATCGGTGACTATGTGATAGATGAGGTATGCCGCTTTATATCAAGTGATGCCTATAAAGCACTGGGACTTGATTATATAGAGATCAATCTGTCGGTCGCCCAGTGTATAGAAGCCGACCTTCCGGATAAGTTCAGGACAGCCATGGAGAAATACGGTATCAGCCCCTCTCAGATCAACCTTGAGATCACCGAGACCGCAGCAGACTATGATCCGGCTGTTACCGATCATAATATAGCGGTGCTGTCGGATATGGGCTTTGCTTTCTCGTTGGATGACTACGGCACGGGATACTCCAATATCAAGAGGGTGGTTACGCTTCCTCTTGATATAGTTAAGTTGGATAAGTGCCTTGTGGATGATATGAACAATGAGACTATGTGGATAGTCATCAAGAATACGGTATCAATGCTTAAGAATATGAATAAGAAGATACTTGTGGAGGGTGTAGAGCAGAAGGAAGCACTTGAGAGGTTCTCCGAGCTTGGCTGTGATTATATTCAGGGCTTCTATTTCTCTAAGCCTTTACCGGAGAGGGAATTCTTAAGGTTCATACGCAGGATGGAAGGGGAGAAGAGTGAATAACATCATTTATTTTGATATATGTGCATTCATAATACTGGCTATCTTCATATCATCCATGCTTTTTAAGAAGCAGATGCGGGACAGGGCCAATACCATGCTTTTGATACTGATGGAATTAGCTGCGATTGCGACCATCGGCGATTTTATGGCGGCCTATATTGAGAATTACTATGAGGCATCGGATGTGGGCATGTTGCTTGCGTATGCTGCCAATTATCTGTATTTTCTGGCACATAACCTAATGTTCCCGATATATACGCTGTATATATATGCTACGGCTGACATATGGCATATATATAAGCAGAATAAAGTGACGGTATGTCTGTGGTGGGGACTTGTGAGTCTGGATATAGTGCTGCTGATTATTAATCACTTTACTCACATAATGTTTAGGATAACCGAAGACCTTGAATATGTCAGAGGACCATTTATCATAGTATATTATCTTGTGGCTGCGTTCTTCGGACTGTGGGGCTTATGGATAATCATTAAGTATAAGGACATAGTGAGGCATGACAAGGCGGTCACCCTTATTATCCTCTATCCGATAATATTCTCTGCTATCATAATACAGGCCATATGGCCCAATGTTCTGGTGGAGATGTTAAGTGTAGCCGTAGCTGTGCTCTTCTTCATGATCGTGCTGCAGAGGCATGAGTATCAGATAGATCCGATAACGGGAGCCATGAAGTATGCTACGAGTATTGAGCGCATCAACGCCATATTCGCCATGCACAAGCCGATCACCATTACATTTATCAAGATCGTCAACCATAATAATATAAGGCTCTATCTCGGACAGAGCAGATATAACGATTATCTTCGCGCGCAGACCACCGCTCTGTCATCCATAGCCTTCAGACATAACTACCCTGTGGATGTATTCTATCTGGAGAACGGCACATACGGCTTTCTGTCGGATGATTATGATATCAATAATGCCTTACCCATAGCCGAAGAGGTTAAGGAGCATATGAGTAAGCCGATGGATGTGGATGGATTTAGTGTTATCTCAGATGCAAGGATATGTGTGGTAAGATGTCCTGAGGATGTTGAGGACTTCTCGACCATATTCACTTTGGCAACGACCTTCCATGAGACTCTGGGTAAGATTAATGACGTGGTGTTGTATGCTGAGCATAGAAATGACAGGGATTTCATGATCCGTAACGAGATGGATGAAATCCTGTTAAGAGCGTTGGATAACCGCAGCTTTGAGATGTATTACCAGCCCATCTATTCCACGACTGAGGACAGGTTCGTCAGTGCGGAGGCTCTTATCAGGCTTAAGGATGAGAGATTCGGCTTCATCCCGCCGGGAGTATTCATACCGATGGCCGAGAGCAGCGGAGCCATACATGAGATAGGGGATTATGTGCTTGATGCGGTATTCGACTTTATAGCACGCAATGACCTTGATGAGCTTGGACTTAAGTATATTGAGATCAATCTGTCAGCGGCACAGTGCATTGAGGTCGATCTGGTAGATAAGATCCTGCACATGATAGCGACTAAGGGCATAGATGCAACGAGGGTGAGTCTGGAGATCACGGAGACTGCGGCCAACATTAATCCGGCGATAGTTGATTCCAATGTTCACAGGCTTCATGATGAGGGTATAAGATTTGCTCTTGATGATTACGGAACCGGATATTCCAATATCAGAAGAGTCACGACACTTCCGGTAGATCAGGTCAAGCTGGACAAGAGCTTCGTGGATGATATAGATAATCCGCAGATGTGGATCGTGATACGGGATACCATAATGATGCTACGCGAGATGGGTAAGGAAGTATTGGTCGAGGGAGTTGAGACGAAAGAGGTAGCGGAAAGGCTGATAAGGGTCAATACGGATCTTCTGCAGGGATGCGAGCTGATACAGGGCTTTTATTTCTGCAAGCCGCTTCCTGAAAGTGAATTCATAGAGTTTATAAAAAGCAGGCTGTAGTCCGATAAGGATAATAGGCAATAAAGGATATTGCAGCATTAAAAGGCAGGTTGATATGAGATCAGTAAAACGACAGAGAAATGCCAAAGGAATGAATTCAATAATAAAGGCATGGACGGCTAAAGTGCGGGCATACAGGCTTACGGCTACGATAATGAGTCTGCTTGCGGCAGTCTCCTTATTAGGATGTACCTTCCATTTAGAGCATGAATGGAAGCCGGCAACATGTGAAGAACCGGAGATATGCCTTTTGGGAGGAGAGACAAGAGGTGCTCCGCTTGGTCATGACTGGAGACCCGCTACATGTACCATGCCAAGGACATGCGCAAGGTGCGGTGCCACGGAGGGAGAGGCGCTTGGTCATACATGGCTTCGAGCGACCTGTCAGTCTCCGATGACCTGCTCTATATGCGGAGCAGTACAGGGTGAACCGGCTGATCATACATGGATAGAGGCCACATGCATAGCTCCGAGGCATTGTTCGGTATGTGGCGTTACGGAGGGTGGTCTTGCGCCTCACAGATGGGTGGATGCAACATATAATATGCCAAGGACCTGCGCAATATGCGGAGCTACCGAAGGACAGGCCCTGCCTTCGTATATACCTGATACATCTGCGTTCAGCTATATGCTGTATCAGGGAGCGAAGCAGGATTATCATACAATCACGGGATATGACAATAATATCGCTGACGGTAATGTGACGGTGCTCTCATATAAGAAGTACCCTTCAGACAGCGGTCATCCTTATCTTGAGGGCTATGAGTGGAGAGAAGTGGAAGTACAGTTTGCCATGGACAGACCATGCAGAGTCATGTGGGGATATTCGGATATCTATACGGGGCCGAGGGAATATGCGCTGACGGACTACATCACATATGCGGACGGAAGCAGGGAGAGGGTAGAGGCAACGCAGTCCTTCTATACATCGATAGCAGCGGTAGCCGCTACTCCGGGCGCAGCGGGTGCAACACCCACGCCTACACCTACACCTACGCCGACCCCTACACCTACGCCCACGCCGACTCCGACCCCTACTCCTACGTCGGGCGCAAGCGCTACCCCTACGGGTACGGCATCCACACCGCTTACGGCACCGCAGATAACGCCGTCGCCCACGCCCACGCCTACGCCGATGCCGACTCCGACGCCGATTCCGTCCGAGCCGGGCAAGTACATATCAACGGTTCGTCAGGCTGTAAGGGTTCCGATAAGCTATGATGCATTGATATTCTACGTATGTAATGCAGACTATGAGATAGATCATCAGGTGGATAATTCCTTCCTGTATATGGAGATGAAGTAGTGCTATGCTCTTTCCGAGTGAAGAATTTCTTTTAATATTCCTGCCGGTAGTACTGGTGGGATATTATGCGATACATATACTGACATATACGACGCATGATCTTAAGCTCAAGAATATATGGCTGCTTATATCAAGTATAGTCTTCTACGCATGGGGAGAACCGGTATATGTTTTCCTGATGGTGGGATACATTATCTTTAATTATCTGATGGCGCTGCTTATAGACAGCCATATGGCAATAAAAGCCCCGACAAGGAGGCTTTTATTCGTATTGACCATTATGGTCAACATAGCTGCGCTGGTGTGGTTCAAATATGCCAGGGCTATATTCAGTGGAACAGCCCTTAGTGTATTCACGGAAGGTATCGTGCTGCCCATAGGTATATCCTTCTATACGTTTCAGGCCATGTCATATGTAGCGGATGTGTATAACGGCAGGATAAAGGCCGAGAAAAATCCATTATATGTGGGTCTATATGTAGCCTTTTTCCCACAGCTAATAGCTGGACCGATAGTACGGTATGAGACCATAGCAGACAGGCTCAGATCAAGAAGAGAGGATGCGGAGAGCTTTTGCCGGGGTGCGGAACGCTTTGCGATAGGCATGATCAAGAAGGTGCTTATCGCTAACAGGATGGCAACCGTAGCCGACAATGTATGGGGGCTTCTGATAGACGGACAGCTTCAGACCTCGGTGTCTCTGGCATGGCTTGGCGCAATATCATATACCCTGCAGATATTCTTTGATTTTTCGGGGTATTCGGATATGGCGGTAGGACTAGGAGGCATGTTCGGATTCAAGCTTCCGGAGAATTTCGACCATCCGTATACAGCAAGAAGCATAACGGAATTCTGGAGAAAATGGCATATGACACTCTCCGGATGGTTCAGAGATTATGTGTATATTCCGCTTGGCGGTTCAAGGGAAGGCAAGGTAAGGCTTGTAAGGAATCTCTTTGTGGTATGGCTGCTTACGGGAATATGGCATGGAGACAGTCTGACCTTTGTGGTGTGGGGAATGCTGTACTTTGTGTGCCTTGTAACAGAGAAGCTTGCAGGGGCTAATGCTGCAGAAGCCGGAAAGAGCAAGAACAAAGGAAGCGAAATATTGACTAATATAGTCAAAAGAATATATACGCTTCTGACGGTAATGCTTGCATGGGTCATCTTCAGGTCGGATAATATGTCAGACGCAATGGCATACATTAAGGGAATGATACCGGGAATCGGAGGTATGGGTATAGACAGTCAGGCTGCATTGGCTTATCTTAAGCAGAATGCTGTCTATTATATAACAGCAGTTATATTATGTATGCCGGTCAGAAGAGCACTGGAAGGATATATGGCAAAGCGGACGATACCGGTCAAAAGGGTATATGAGATACTGTATGGGGTCCTTATATCGGCAGGCTTCCTTCTGTCGGTCACATTCATATACAACAACTCATATAATCCGTTCATCTATTTTAACTTTTGATCATGAGAAAAGCAGCAGAGATGATTAAGAAAAAAAGGACAGTCATTTTAACCGTTTTATATGCCGTGGCAGCGCTTATCGCAGCTTTGGTTACAGGGGTGGTGCAAGCCAAAGCAGGTACGGAATATGACTCCGTATATTATAACGGTGACTGCGATATGCTCGCAGACTACAGTGATACCGGATATGTGGCAGAGGATATACGTTATGACAAGGGTATATATGCGCTTGTGCTCGCATATGAGACCAACGGCTTTGCGACGGTCAGACTTACCGATGCGTCAGGGGTAGTATCGGCGGATGAACTTCTGTTGACACCTTATTCCAACTATACGGAATCTTATATATATGTAAAAAGCGGTGGCGGTCATGCCGGACTGGATATAAGTGCGGCATATAAGGATATGTCACTTAGGATATATTCGGTGAGCGTAAGAAGGCTTAACGGACTGTCCGGATGCTATGCGGCAGTGAGGCTCATAGTCCTGATGGTCATATTGTACCTTGCCTTCATGCTTATCAGATACTTCACAAGTAATGCGGCTAAGGAGAAAAAGCTGACTGTGGCCGGATTATTGACTATTCTGGTCGTCAGCCTCATTGGATTCCTTCCGGGACTTATGTCGGGACACATAAGCGGAGGTCATGATGTCGAAGCACATATGGGGAGGATAGCGGCTATAGCCGCGGGAATCAAGGGACGGGTATTACCTGTCAGGATGTATGGCTTTTTTGCCAACGATCAGGGATATCCGATGGGGATATTCTACGGTGATATACTGCTTTATCCCTCTGCATTGCTGCATATGCTCGGAGTACCATTGTGGAAGTGCTATCTGATATATGCTGCCTTGATAGGTGTGCTCACTGTTGTCATATCATATGTAAGCTTTGTACTGATATCGGGAAGAAGGGATATGTCACTCCTTGCCACCGGAATGTACGTACTGTCACTTTGGCGGCTTAATGATGTGTATATAAGGGCTGCGGCAGGTGAGTACAGTGCCATGGCTTTTATACCTCTTATTGCAGTGGGTTTAGCTTATGCGGCCGGCTTCGGAGCATATGCAAAGGATGAGAAAAAAAGTGAACAGACCATATTCTACTGTCTGACCTTCGGTGTCAGCGGAGTGCTGCATACTCATATGCTAACATGCGTTATGATATTCGTATTCGGTACACTTTTCTGCCTTATATATATTAAAAGGGTAGTAAGAGGCGATAAACTGCCTGTGATCATCAAATCGGCGGCTACGGCGGTATTGCTTAACTTAAGCTTCATTATCCCTTTTGCGGATATGTATGTTCGTAATGATATGGTGGTAAAGCACCTAAGCAACAGGATTCAGGGTCATGGTGTATATCCGGTGCAGCTTCTTACGATGGGAGGAGACTATGCGGAGATATCCCACGGAATAAGTGAAGGACTGTCTATGTCTGAGGAGATGCCCTTTAGCATAGGGATAGGCAGTATAGTCATATTCTTACTACTTGTATATGTATCGGCAGCAGGTCTTACAAAGGGAAAGGTATGGCTTAAGACAAACGGGAACGCAGGATATGTATTAGCCGGACTTATCCTGCTGTCACTGTGGCTTAGCACCTGCTATTTCCCGTATGACAGTCTGGCGGATAGAGCTGCTTTTATCGCCGGTATACTCGGAGGAGTACAATTCCCGTGGAGATACCTTGTTATCGTTACACTTCTTACATGTATGGCATGTATATATGTATGTAAGAATATGGACTATGTATGGCTTAAGGTGATGCTTGGAGTGATAACGGTATTAAGTGCCCTTATATTCATGTATAAGCAGAATACCGCAGACAATAAATACGCAGATCAGGTGAATGTCTATCAGATCAAGAGTATGTTAATGGATTCCGATATAATGTATCTGCCTCAGGATATGGATACTGAGATATTAAAGGACAGAAGGGTGATATGTGAAGAAGAGGATGTAGCTGTACAGGATATGGGCTTTGACGGAGTAAGCTATACTATTGGAGTCGTCAATGATACGGAAGAAGACGGACATGTTACCATCCCGCTCATATATTATGGGGGTTATCATACATATTCACAGGGTTCAGACGAAGGAGCACCGGTTAAGGATGCTTATACCATAGAAAAAGGAGAGGATTCAAGACTTAGACTTATTATTCCTCCGGGGACGAAGGATATAATCGAGATAAGGTTCACAGAGCCATGGTATTATAGACTGGCAGAGGTTATCTCCGCTATAGTCTTAATGGCACTTATCATATCGATCTGCATAGTAAGGCGTAAAAAGAATGAAAAGTAACTCTAAGATAAAACCGGACAAGTGCATAACAGGTATCGTGGTCGCGGCTTTTATAACAATAGTCCCCGTTCTTACGCTCATTAGAATGGCGATGCAGGGGATACCGCTTAGCCAATATAAGATGAATATAGTGGGCAAATTCAAGCTTATAGGCTTCAACACTGAATTCACGGAGCTTGTAAGCGGAGGAGAGTACATGGAATCGGGTTCTGTATTGCTTGGCAAGGACGGCTGGCTGTTCTATAAGGTAGATACCGACGGAACGCCCCTATATGATTATATGGGGCTTAACAGGTTCTCAGAGGATGAGATGCGCAGTATATGTGACGGAATAGGCGCGTTACAGGCAGAGCTTACCGAGGCGGGGATAAGCTCGGCGATCCTTACCATACCCAATAAGGAACAGGTATACTCAAGGTATATGCCGGATACCGTGGAGAAGATATCTGAGGTCTCAAGACTTGACCAATTCAGTCAATATGTAAGGGAGAAGGGCAAACTTAAGGGTTATACGGATGTAAGTGATGTTCTTAAGGCGGAGGCGGACAAGCTTCCTCTGTACTATAAGACGGATACGCACTGGACCGGAGTCGGAGCTTATGTGGCTTTGAAGGAGGTCATGAAAGCCCTTGATGATGAGGAGGGAGAAGATACTGATATAAGCGGTACTGTAGAGGAGGACTGTGTAGTCATGGCTGGCGGGGTCAGATTCGTAAGAACACCGGGCTTTGAAGGCGATCTGGCAAGGATCAGTGCCACATTGGACAGATATACGGATGTATCCTATCAGCCGGATGCGGCTTCGATACCGGAAGAGGATAAGAGGGATAAGACCCTCCTGATAATAGGAGATTCCTTCGGAGATGCCATGCAGCAGGTCGCAAGACAATACTACAGAGAGGTCGTCTTTATCCAGCTTACGGACTATGAGGAGAGTATGATCTATGAGCATTCGCCAGATGATGTGATAATAGAATGTGTGGAGAGATATCTGCCAAGACTTGCAAGCTACTGATACTTAAGATGACTTTTTATGATACAATAGACAGACCGCATGATATGAGGGTGCAGGTAAGGAGGAATGTATGAACATTATATTACTTTCCGGAGGGTCCGGTAAAAGACTGTGGCCTTTATCCAATGATGTGAGGAGCAAGCAGTTCATCAAGATATTCCCTAAGGGGGATAAGACATATGAGTCCATGGTGCAGAGAGTGTATCGCCAGATAAAGGAGGTAGACGCATCGGCAAGGGTAACTATTGCCACTGGTAAGACACAGGTGTCTGCGATCCATAACCAGTTGGGGGCGAATGTGGGAATAAGCATAGAGCCGTGCAGAAGAGATACTTTTCCGGCTATTGCACTTGCCTCACTGTATCTTGTGGATGAACTGCATACAGATCCAAAGGAGTCGGTGGTGGTATGTCCGGTTGATCCGTATGTAGAGAAGGATTATTTTAAGGCGCTTAAGGCACTGTCCGAGCTTGCGGACAAGGGAGATGCCAATCTGACGCTGATGGGCATAGAGCCCACGTACCCAAGTGAGAAGTACGGGTATATAATACCGGAGAGTAAGGATGACGTATCCGAGGTTACGGAATTCAAGGAGAAGCCTACGGTAGAAGTGGCTAAGGACTATATTGCAAGGGGCGCATTATGGAACGGAGGAGTCTTCGCCTATAAGCTTGAATACATGATTAAGAAGGCGCATGAGCTTATAGATTTCATTGATTATAAGGACCTTTTCGCAAAATACGATACTCTTGAAAAGATATCCTTCGACTATGCCGTTGCAGAGAAGGAGAGCCGTATACAGGTGATGCGTTATGACGGTAAGTGGAAGGATCTTGGCACATGGAATACTCTGACAGAGGCCATGGAAGAGAACGTGGTGGGTAAGGGTATACTTAATGATACATGTGAGGGCGTGCACATAATCAATGAGCTTAATGTGCCGATACTTGCCATGGGGCTTAGAGATGTGGTTATCTCGGCCAGTCCTGAGGGAATACTGGTGTCCGACAAGGAGCAGAGCTCTTATATTAAGCCGTATGTAGACGGATTTGAGCAGGAGATCATGTTCGCCGAGAAGAGCTGGGGAAGCTATGAGGTCATCAATATCGAGAAGGAGTCCATGACCATCAAGGTGACACTGAATCCGGGGCACTCCATGAATTACCACAGTCATCGCAACAGGAATGAGGTGTGGGTAGTCATTGAGGGCTGCGGTAAGACCATAATAGACGGTATGGAGCAGAATGTCAGCGCCGGAGATGTGATAACTATGGCAGCAGGCTGCAGACATACGGTGATAGCGGACAGTGAGCTTAAGCTAATAGAGATACAGCTTGGCAAGGAGATCACCGTCGACGATAAGGAAAAGCATATTCTGTAAAGAGGGATTAGAGATTGAACGTACCTTTTATGCTGACTCCCGCATGCAAGGATTATCTGTGGGGAGGAGACAGGCTTAAAAAAGAATACGGTAAGAAGACGCAGCTTGCCCCCTTAGCCGAGACGTGGGAATGCTCCACACACCCGGACGGATTAAGTATCGTAAGGGACGGAGCTTATAAGGGAATGACCCTTAAGGATGTATTGAGCCGCCACCCTGAGTATATAGGGACGCATCCGGATGTAAGTGAGGACAGGCCGGGAGAGCTCCCGATCCTTGTCAAGCTCATAGATGCAAGCAAGGATCTGTCGGTACAGGTACACCCTGATGATGATTATGCCTATGTCAACGAGGGGGGCAGCAGGGGTAAGACTGAGGGGTGGTATGTGCTTGATGCTTCCGAAGATGCATCCCTTGTATACGGCTTTGAATTCGACCTCGATCCCGAAAGTATAAGAAGGTATGCTGCGGAGGGAAGACTTGAGGACTGTCTTCACAGGATACCTGTTAAAAAGGATGATGTCTTCTATATTAAAGCAGGAACAATACATGCTATAGGTGCGGGAACACTCATTGCCGAGATACAGGAGAACAGCAATATCACATACAGACTCTATGATTATGACAGAACGGATAAAAACGGTAACAGACGCCCTCTGCATATGGACAGGGCCCTGGATGTGGCCTGTCTTGACAGGATGCCCGATCCCGTACAGCCCATGCGTGTGCTTAGGTATGAGCCGGGGGTTGCTAAAGAGCTGCTATTCAGATGCAGGTATTTTGAAGTGCACAGGATCATGATAAATGCCAGTGAAGAAGATGCCATACCATACAGAGCGGATGAGCTGTCCTTCAGGGTGCTTCTGTGCATAGACGGAGAGGGGCTTGCGAAGGGACAGGACTTAAGCATGGTGATAAAAAAGGGCGACTGCATATTCATCCCCGCAGATTCCGAATGCCTTAAAATGTCAGGGAAACTCCAATTACTTGATATCTGCGGTTAAAAATAAATTCTTGCCATATAAAAAAACTTGGTGTATAGTAGGTCATTGAATTGATTGCGATATGAAAGGGTATTGTAGAGATGGCAAAATATCTGGTCATAGTTGAGTCGCCTACTAAGGTGAAGACTATCGGTAAGTTCCTTGGCAGTAACTATAAGGTTATGGCCAGCCAGGGTCATGTGAGAGATCTTCCGAAGTCCAGTCTGGGAATAGATATTGAGAATGATTTTGAGCCCCACTATATAACCATTAGAGGTAAAGGCGATATACTGGCCTCACTTCGTAAGGAAGTAGCCAAGGCTGATCGTATATATCTTGCAACCGACCCTGACAGAGAGGGGGAAGCCATAAGCTGGCATCTGATCGCCGCGCTTAAGCTGGAGGGCAAGCAGGTATACAGGATAACCTTCAATGAGATCACCAAAAATGCGGTCAAGGACAGTCTTAAGGCTGCCAGAGATATCGATATGAATCTGGTGGACGCGCAGCAGGCAAGAAGATGTCTTGACAGGATCGTGGGCTACAGAATATCGCCGGTGCTCTGGGCGAAGGTCAAGAGAGGACTCTCCGCAGGACGTGTGCAGTCCGTGGCACTTCGCATAGTATGCGACAGGGAACAGGAGATAAGTGATTTTGTTCCTGAGGAATACTGGACGATAGATGCCACATTGGGCGTTAAGGGAAGCAAGAAGACCATAGCGGCCAAATATGTAGAGAGTGAGGACAGATCCCTTAAGGACAGGAAAAGTGTTGATAAGCTCCTTAAAGAGCTTAAGGGTAAGGATATGGAGATAGCCGATGTCAAGAAGGGCGAGAGGGTCAAGAAAATGCCCCTTCCCTTTACCACATCGACCTTGCAGCAGGAAGCAAGTAAGGCACTTAACTTCTCTACGCAGAAGACCATGCGTATAGCGCAGCAGCTTTACGAGGGCATTGATATTAAGGGTGAAGGCACGGTGGGTCTTATCTCATATCTTCGTACAGACAGTACAAGGGTATCCGATGAAGCGGAGGCCATGGTGCATGACTATATCAAGTCCAACTACGGAGATAAGTACATAGCGGATGCAGCCGCATTGCCGAAAAGCAATAAGAAGATACAGGATGCTCATGAGGCTATCAGACCCACGAACGTCGCCTTGTCACCTGTTAAATTAAAAGAAGATTTAACAAAGGATCAGTTCAGGCTCTATCAGCTTATATGGAAGAGATTCGTTGCAAGCCGTATGGCGCCTGCGATATATGATACCGTAAGCGTCAAGTTCAACTGCGCGGGGCATAAGTTCTCGGCTTCATCGAGCAAGCTGTCCTTTGATGGCTTTATGAACGTATATGTAGATGCCGATGAGACCGGTGAAGAGAATAATTCACTTTTATCCACGGTAACGGGAGATACACAGGTCATAGTGGATGACCTTCATCCCACACAGCATTTTACACAGCCGGCCCCCCACTATACAGAGGCAAGCTTAGTCCATGCCATGGAGGAGCTTGGCATAGGAAGACCTTCGACATATGCCACCACGATAACCACCATACTCGGCAGGCGGTACATAGTCAAGGAAGGCAAGAATATCTTCGTGACGGAGATAGGCGAGACCGTCAATAAGATCATGAAGGATGCTTTTCCACAGATCGTGGACGTGGACTTCACGGCTAATATGGAGACGCTGCTTGACGGAGTCGAAGAGGGAAATGTCAGGTGGAAGACCATAATAGAGAATTTCTATCCCGATCTTAATGATGCGGTATGCAAGGCGGAAGAAGAGATAGAGAAGGTGGAGATAAGGGACGAGCTCTCCGGTGAGAAATGCGAGCTCTGCGGAAGACCGATGTACATAAAGTACGGTCCTCACGGAAGATTCCAAGCCTGTTCGGGATTCCCTGAGTGCAGATTTACCAAGCCGTACTTTGAGAAGATCGGCGTGTCGTGCCCTAAGTGCGGCAAGGATGTGGTCATCAAGGCTACACGCAAGGGAAGACGGTACTACGGATGTATCGACAACCCCGATTGTGATTTCATGGTATGGCAGCGTCCTTCGGGCAAGAGCTGTCCAAGATGCGGCAAGGCTCTGCTTATCAAGGGCAGCAAGCTCGTATGTATGGATTCGGAGTGCGGATACAGCGAAGACAATAAGAACTAATCAGGCACAATTTGCTGAAAAATTTGAATTTTTAAAAAGTAAAAAGCCGGAAGCGCAAAATAAACAAATCATTGCTCAAAAACTTGAAATTGTCTGAAAAATATGATAACATACCTCTATACGCCCATGTATAGGGGTATTTTGTTATGTGGAAGGGTGTAAAAGGCAAAAGGCGTAAAAGGGAATCGGAGGATTTATGAGCGGAGTTCAATTACTTGATAAGACGCGCAAGATAGGTAAGCTGCTGCACAATAATAATTCAAGCAAGGTTGTCTTTAATGACATATGTGCAGTCATGCAGGATATACTTGAGAGTAATGTCCTTGTGATAAGCAGGAAGGGCAAGGTGCTTGGGATCGATAATGATCCGCATGTCGAGGTCATCCATGAGCTTATTAAGGATAATGTGGGAGGCTTCATAGACGGAATGCTTAACGAGCGTATGCTTTCGGTGCTTTCCACCAAGGAGAATGTTAATCTTGAGACACTGGGCTTTGAGAATATCGATGCTAGAAAGTTCACAGCTATCATTGCACCCATTGATATTGCGGGAGAACGGTTAGGAACCCTTTTTGTGTATAAAGCGGGTGAGCTGTATGATATAGATGATATCATACTGTGCGAGTACGGCACTACCGTGGTGGGGCTTGAGATGATGCGCGCTGTCAATGAGGAGAGTGCGGAGGAATCCCGTAAGGTGGCGGTGGTCAAGTCGGCCATATCCACACTTTCTTTCTCGGAGATGGAGGCTATCATACATATATTCGATGAGCTCGGAGGAATGGAGGGTATACTCGTGGCCAGCAAGATAGCTGACAGAGTAGGCATCACCAGAAGCGTGATCGTCAATGCGCTGCGTAAGTTCGAGAGCGCGGGCGTGATAGAATCGAGAAGCTCAGGAATGAAAGGCACGTATATCAAGGTGCTTAATGATGTTGTCTTCGATGAGATAGACAAATTACGCAAGGAGCCTAAAGAAAGGATCAACTGAGACCGATATAATATACGAAGCTATACATTTTTATAAAGGGATTGGTGTTTTAAAAGGATTTATTATTCGCAGATGCGGCTGATAGGTCCTTTTTTGATAGGGCGGGATGGTATAAAAGTACCAATATAACACAAAGCGGGCACATCATATTGTGCGGTAATTTTGTAAAAAATACCATATAATGTGTTTTTGCTCTTGATATTTCCTGCAATTTCTTTATAATGGAATAGGATGTTTACATAATGGGAGGATTAGGATGATAGGTTCTAACGCATTTGATTACATCAATGTGCTCGACAAAGCGGCTGATGCGGCGGCTTTACGCAATGAGCTGATAGCCAATAACATCGCCAATCAGGACACACCCGGATATAAGAGACAGGATGTGAACTTCGAAGCACAGCTCACCAAGGCGATGCATAACAGCAAGTATATCTCGATAGATTCCAAGGTGGCGAATCTTCGCAATTCTGCCCTCAAGCCAAGGCAGTATACGGATTATGAGAATTATTCGTACAGACTTGACGGCAACAACGTAGACCCGGAGCAGGAGCAGGTCGCGCTTGCTTCGAACCAGCTTAAGTATCAGGGGTTGATGAAGAGTATAACCTCGGAGTTCTCTAACTTAAGTGCGGTAATGAAGTGATGAAGTGCTGAAGCGATGACAGTGCTTGCGAAGAAAGGAGACATATGGGACTTTTTGACAGCTTTAATATAAATGCATCGGGACTTACGGCGCAGAGATACCGTATGGATGTCATAGCGGAGAATGTAGCCAATGCCAATACGACAAGGACAGAGGACGGAACGCCGTATAAGCGTAAGATCGTTACCTTCGAGGAGAAGAACGGCGGACAGCCTCAGTTCTCCACCATATTCGGTCGGGCAACGGACAGATTCAGAGGCAAGGGCGTAAAGGTGAGTGGAACCTATGATGACAATGCGACGGAAGGACATCTTGTATATGATCCGTCTCATCCGGATGCAGACGAGAACGGATATGTAATGTATCCCAATGTCAACATCGTAACTGAGATGACCAACCTTATAGATGCCAGCAGAAGCTATGAAGCCAACGCCACGGCCTTTGAAGCCAGCAAGAACATAGCCAAGCTTGGCCTTGAGATGGGACAATAACAAGCGTTATCTATAATCTGTAAGTGAGGATATTCAGATGGCAATAGACATTACCAATTTGCGCAACATTACAAGCGGAGCAATAAGGAATACGGCAGAGAACAGTTCATCCGGCGTTACTCCCGCCAAGGATACCACATCGGCATTCGAGAGCGTATTCAATGCAGCGTTGGATAATCTCAACGTAACCAATTCGTACCTGTCAGACGCCGAGAACGAGGAACTTAAGCTTGCAATGGGTCTTACGGACAATACGCACGATCTGACGGTTGCGTTGCAGAAGGCGTCTACGGCTTTGCAGTATACCGTGGCGGTCAGGGACAAATTCCTTGATGCGTATAAGGAACTTATGCAGATGCAGTTATAATAATAAAAGAGGGCTTTTAAGATGATGGATCGACTTAGAGAGATTCCTCAGAAGATATTGGAATGGTGGAATAAATTTTCATCAAAGCAGAAGACTATTATCGTATCGGTAGCAGCCGGTGTGATAGTAGCTTTTGCTATACTTATAACCATACTCACAAGACCTGTGTATGAGATACTTGTTACGACCGAGTCTACAAAGGAGACCTCCGAGATAACGACGATCTTAGACGGCGAGGCAATCACATATCAGGTCTCTGATGACGGATTACAGATCAAGGTTCTGAAAAGTCAGGCATCCGCCGCACGACTTCTGCTAGGAGCCAATGATATACCGGCGGCGGGATATGATCTTAGCAATGTAACGGGCGGAGGCTTCTCCACTACCGAATCCGATAAGCAGAAGCAGTATAAGCTTTACCTTGAGAGTCTCATGGAGACAGACCTTCAGGGAATGACTAATATCAAGAGAGCCACGGTGCAGTTGCATATTCCGCAGAATGACGGAACCCTCATATCCAAGCAGGAAGACAGCTCTGTGGGTATAATGATCGAGCCTGACGGTGAATTCACGGCAGATCAGGCAGCAACGGTGGCGAGATTCGTCATGACGGCTCTGGGTAATCAGGATATCAGCCAGATAACTATCATAGACAACGAAGGCAATCTCTTATTCTCCGGTGATGAAGAGGTGAGCGTCAGCGGTATGGCGACATCCCAGATGAGTGTTAAGCAGCAGGCGGAGACGCTTATGCAGCAGGATGTCAAGAAGGTGCTGCTTGGGACCAATGAATATGATCTTATAGAGGTATCCACCAATCTTGAGCTTGATTTCTCGACGACGGAGGAGACGGAGCATAACTATACACCGGCAGAGGGACAGAGTCAGGGTGTGCTCGCTCACGAAGATATATATGAATCCGAAGCTCAGGGCGGACAGGCACAGGTTCCCGGTACGGACTCTAACGGCGAGGACGGTACCACATATGTGCTTCAGGATAACGGCTATTCGAGTTCTGCCGTGACTGAAGAGAACAGAGATTATCTGCCCAATGAATTCATAAGGAACAGGACGATACCTGCGGGGCTTATCAAGTACGGCAGCTCATCGCTGTCGGTTGCCGCTATTAAGTACAAGGTGCTTAAGGAGGAGGATGCCCGTACACAGGGACTCTTAGACGGCATAACATGGGATGAATACAAGCTTGCCAATTCCGAGAGGCAGAAGATAGATACGGATGCGGATCTTGTGGACATGGTAGCCAAGGCAAGCGGCATAGCGCCGGAGAACATAAGCTTTGTGTCATATGAGGAGCCCATGTTCATAGACAGGCAGAGAGCCAACATATCGGCTACCGATATAATCCAGATCGTTCTGATAGTAGTGATCCTTGGATTGCTTGCATTTGTCATACTGCGCAGCATGCGCTCCGAGAAGGCGGAAGAAGTCGAGGAAGAACTCTCGGTGGAGAGCCTGCTTCAGTCTACGCCTGAATCAGAGCTTGAAGATATAGAAGTAGAGGCTAAGTCAGAGACACGTAAGATGATAGAGAAGTTCGTGGATGAGAATCCCGAATCGGCCGCTGCCCTGCTTCGCAACTGGTTGAATGAGGATTGGGGATAATATGGCCAAGATGACGGAAGAGAAGCTTACAGGGCTTCAGAAATCAGCTATTTTACTCATAGCACTGGGTCCGGAGCGCTCGGCGACTATATTCAAGCATCTTAAAGAGGAGGAGATAGAGGAGCTTACCCTTGAGATAGCCAATACAAGGAGCATTACTCCACAGGTCAAGGACGAGGTCGTGGATGAGTTCTATCAGGTCTGCCTTGCACAGCAGTATATTGCCGAGGGTGGCATTAACTACGCCAAGGAGCTTTTGGAGAAGGCTCTCGGCGGAGAAGCGGCTATCGAGGTTATCAGCAAGCTTACGGCATCCCTTCAGGTTAAGCCCTTTGAGTTCGTGCGTAAGGCGGAGCCTTCGCAGTTGCTTAACTTCATTCAGGACGAGCATCCTCAGACCATAGCGCTCATACTGTCGTATGTGGCACCGTCTCAGGCCTCACAGATAATAGCGGCACTGCCTCAGGAGAGACAGGCGGATGTTGCCAAGAGAGTGGCACTTATGGACAGGACATCACCGGATGTCATCAAGGAAGTGGAGAAGATATTGGAAAGCAAGCTGGCAAGTCTCGTCAATCAGGATTACACCATTGTCGGCGGTGTGGATCAGGTTGTAGAGATATTAAACTCAGTGGACAGAGGTACAGAGAAGCACATCATGGAGACCCTGGAGATCGAAGAGCCGGAGCTGGCAGACGAGATCAGGAAGAAGATGTTCGTATTCGAGGATATTCTGCTGCTTGATGACAGAGCCATCCAGAGAGTGCTCAGGGATGTTGATAATAATGACCTGGGTCTTGCGCTTAAGGGCAGTAACGAACAGGTACAGGGCGCGATATTCAATAACCTGTCTAAGCGTCTCGCCACCATGATCAAGGAAGATATGGAATTCATGGGACCTGTGCGTATGAAGGATGTTGAGGAGGCTCAGCAGAAGATAGTCAATATCATACGTAAGCTTGAGGATTCCGGTGAGATCGTCATATCAAGAGGCGGAGGCGACGAGATAATTGTCTAACGGACGAAGCGGCAACCTGGTCAAGTCCTTCTATCTTGCGAGAGAAGGGACTGAACCTCGTGTCATAGACAGTAACAGCATAATCGAGGAGAAGCTTGAGAGTCTCAGATTCTCGGTACCGCCCGTTACCTTTGGTAATCAGGACCATGAGGATGGCGGATACGGAGCGGAGCCTGAATTCGAGAGCGGCATCGATGCGGATACTCTTAATGCTCTTGTGGGAGATGTACAGGATGGCATGGAGTATACGGAGGAATTCGATGAAGAAGGCAATCCCGTATCTAATGTGATCAAAGCCGTGCAGCCGGAAGAGAATTTCACGGAGGGTATAACGGCCGCCGAGCCTGTATATCAGGGACCAAGCCAGGAAGAGATAATGGCCATGGCCAATGAGCAGATAGAGGCCATGAAAGCAGAGGCGGCTGCCGAGATAGAGAAGGAAAAAGCCATAGCCAGAGAAGAAGGCCGTTCCGAAGGATATAACGAGGGCAAAGCGATGGCGCAGGCAGAGATGGCTCAGGCTGCGTCGCAGATCGAGCAGGAGAGAGTGACATTGCATGCACAGTTCGAAGAGCTGATGGATGACCTTGAGCCCCGTTTTGTACATACGCTAACGTCTATCTATGAGAAGATATTCGAGGTTGACTTAAGTGGTCATAAAGAGCTCATAATGAATCTGCTTCATAATGCCATGACGCATATCGAGGGCAGTAAGAATTACATGGTGCATGTAAGCCATGAGGATTATCCGTATACGGTCGAGCATAAGGACGAGCTTAGGACCGAGTCCATGTCGGCGGATTCCTCGATAGATATAATTGAAGATGTGACTCTTAAGAGCGGAGAGTGTATGATAGAGACGGACGGAGGCATATTCGACTGCAGTCTCGGAACAGAGCTTTCAAATCTTCGTAAGAAGCTGGAGCTTCTGTCATACGTTCCGGAATAAAAGGGTTAATGAATAGTTAGGAGGAAAGACTTGGAAGCGGCTAAAGTAAATTTCGCAAAATACAGTAAGCTGTGTGACGAGTCTTTTTTTGCTAAAAAAGGAAAGATCGTCAATGTCATAGGGCTTTCTATTGAATCGGCGGGACCTGACGCAAAGCTTGGCGATGTATGCTATATATATCCTGAGGATACAGCCCTTGCTCCCATTATGGCAGAGGTAGTGGGCTTTAAAGAGGGAAGGACGCAGCTTACCCCCTATGACAATGCAGAGGGTATAAGCACAGGCTGTATAGTAGAGAATACGGGTAATCCGCTTACGGTCAATGTATCGGATGCATTGCTTGGTCATACTCTTGACGGGCTGGGCAGACCTACGGACGGAGCCGTTATAACAGGCGGTACTCCTTATCCCGTGGAGTGCGCGCCTCCGGACCCCATGAGCCGTAAGATAATCTCTGAGGTATTGACTCTGGGAGTCAAAGCCATAGACGGACTTATGACAGTGGGCAAGGGACAGCGTATCGGTATATTCGCCGGCTCAGGAGTGGGCAAGTCAACACTTATGGGAATGCTGGCGCGTAATACAGTTGCGGATATCAATGTGATCGCGCTTATAGGTGAGCGAGGCAGGGAAGTAAGAGAATTCGTCGAGAGGGACTTAGGACCCGAAGGCATGAAGAGATCGGTGGTAGTGATAGCGACCTCCGACAGACCGGCGCTTGAACGTAACAAGGCTGCCAAGACCGCCACTGCCATCGCTGAGTACTTCAGGGATCAGGGCAAGGATGTGCTTCTTATGATGGACTCCATGACACGATTCTCCATGGCGCAGAGAGAGATAGGACTTGCCAACGGCGAGCCGCCCGTGTCCAGAGGCTATCCTCCGAGTGTATATTCGGAGATGCCTAAGCTTCTAGAGAGGGCAGGTTGTAATGATAAGGGCTCCATTACGGGGCTGTATACGGTCCTTGTGGATGGCGATGACTTTAATGAACCAATTACGGATACGGCGCGTTCGATCTTAGACGGACACATAATGCTTAACCGTAAGCTTGCTCATAAGAACCACTATCCGGCCATTGACGTACTACAGAGCATAAGCAGGTGTATGAGCCAGATAGTAAGCAAGGAGCATAAGGCCAGCGCGGGAAGACTTAAGAATGTGCTCGCCACATACAATGACGCAGAGGATCTTATCAATATCGGCGCATATAAAAAGGGCAGCAACAGCAACATCGACTATGCGATCGAGAAGATAGACGCAGTCAACGGATTCCTGATGCAGAGTACGGACGAGGCATTTGCCTTCGATGATACGTTAAATCTTATGAACGCGCTTTTTGAATAGAAGATGTCTAATGGTGATATATGGCTGTATTCAGATATAAGATGAAGAATGTCCTTGATGTCAAGGAGAAGATGGAGGATCAGGCCAAGGCTGCCTTTGCCGAGGCCATGGCCGGCCTCAATGCGGAGGAAGAGAAGCTTAAGACACTGACAGACAGAAGAGAGTGGTATGAAGAGGAAGGGCGCCGCATGCGTCTTACGACCATAGACGTGAACGAGCTTCGGGACAATACAAGGGCAATAGATAACCTGAAGGAACAGATAGAGCAGCAGAAGGAAAATGTTAAACGTGCCGAGAGTGTAGTCGATAAAGCACGCAATAACCTTAATACCGCCATGCAGGAACGCAAGATACAGGAAAAGTTAAGAGACAACGCTTTCGAAGAGTTCGTGCATGAGCTTAACGCTGCGGAAAGCAAGGAAATAGATGAGCTTGTAAGCTACAGGCACGGACTTAAGGTAAGAAATTAAGGTAAGAAATTAAAAGGATACAGGGTAGTTAGTTAAATGGCAGATTATGTTGATGAGAACGAGGCGGAAATAGCCCGCCTAAAGGAAGAAAAGAAAGCCTTTAAGGAAGAACAGAAGCGGGCTAAGGCCGAACAGAAGGCTAAGAAGAAGGAAGCTAAGAAAAAGGCGAAGGAGCTGGCTGACGAGGAGGCAAGGATAACGGATGATGAGGGCAGTAATCTGCCTGTCATCGTGACCACCATAATAATCGTCGCTGTCTGGATAGCCATTATCTGTGCGTTGATCAAGCTTGATGTGGGCGGCTTCGGTTCGGGAGTATTGGCACCGGTGCTTAAGAATGTGCCGGTCGTAAAGAATATCCTGCCGGATTCGGTGCTTATGACACAGGAGCTTGACGATGAGTATTCCGATGTGGATACAGCGGGCTATTCTTCTTTAAAAGAGGCTGTAAGGGAGATTCAGGACCTGCAGAAGCAACTGGCGGATACACAGGCCGGATCAGCCGCAAAGGATGAGGAGATATCATCTCTGTCAGAGGAAGTGGGAAGGCTGCGTACCTTTGAAGAGAAACAGGTGGAATTCGAGCGCATTAAGAACGAATTCTATAATGAGGTGGTATATGCCCAGAACGGTCCGGGGTCGGATGAATATGTGAAATACTATGAATCCATGGACCCTGCCACGGCGGAGAGCCTGTATAAGCAGGTGATAGTTGAGGAGCAGGTATCCGAGGAGATCAAGAACTACGCGCAGGCATATTCGGAGATGAAGCCTAAGCAGGCAGCGGCCATATTCGAGGATATGACAGACGATCTTAATCTTGCCGCCAAGATACTCTGGCAGATGGAGCCTGATGACAGGGGTAAGATACTCGGAGCCATGGACCCTGAGATAGCAGCCAAGATAACTAAGGTTATGGAGCCGGATAATTAAAGCATAATTTAATCAAAAACACTTACTTTTTCAGGTTAAGTTTTGCTGTATTTCGTCCGATATATGTGATGTAGGTGATGAACCTTGATAATTTGATAAGGAGGATGACGGATGACAGCTAATTTAGTAACGGGATTAAGCCCTATGCAGGAGCTTAAGACCAACACGGCTGCCGGTGTCAATCCCGCTTCCGGCTCTGATTTCTCGGATGTGTTGCGTAACAGCACAAGCAAGGAGAGTGAGGTGCCTCAGCCTAAGGAACCCGTTAAGAAAAACGATCCTTCGGTAAAGGAAGCAGCCGAGACAGATAAGGGTAATGAAATGAAATCCGAAGTGAAGGACGATTCCGATAAGCCGGTTAAGGTTGATAAGGAAGAAAAGCCCATAGAGGATAAGCAGCAGCCCTTAAGTGATGAGGCTAAGGATGAGATAACCGAGGCAGTCGCATCGATGGTGCAGACCATCGCAGAAGTACTGGAGATACCTGCAGAGCAGGTAGAAGAAGCCATTGAAGACCTTGGAATGGTGGATATGGAAGTTCTTAATCCCGGTACGATTCCTAATCTGGTAGTTGAGCTTACCGATGCAACAGATGTGACCGAGATCATGACAGATGAAGAGCTTTTTGCAGATGTTAAGAACCTCATGGGTGAGGCGAATAAGCTTACGGAAGAGGTTGCGGACGCACTGCAGATACCTGTAGAGGAGATAAAGAGTCAGATAGGTGACGAGGTAGCAAAGGTAAAAGCACTCGAAGGCAATGAAATGCCGGCGGATATAGTGGTTCAGGATAAGAATCCCGAAGAAGGACCTCAAAAGAGCTTAAGCATCACAGAACAGACCGATACGCAGATAACGGCCGGGGACTCCGAAGAGATAGCACCTGTCAGTGCAAGGCACGAAGATAATAAGGGACAGGATACAAGGAACGGTAACGGAGGTAATGAGGGCTTAGGCTTCACACAGACGGTTACCGATACTCTTAAGGGGATGGTTGCCGAGAGACTGGATGCAGAGGTTACTACATACGCAACGACAACGGATCAGATAATGGAGCAGGTCAGCGAATCACTTCGCATGACAATGACAGAAGACGTTACAGAGATGGAGATGACTCTACATCCCGCATCACTGGGTAATGTCAGAGTACAGGTAGCGGCCAAGGATGGTGTTATCACAGCTTCTTTTACAACACAGAACGAACAGGTAAAGGAAGTCTTAGAAGCTCAGATAATTCAACTGAAGGAACAGATGAATGAGCAGGGTATCAAGATAGAGGCGGTCGAAGTCACAGTCGGTTCACACGCTTTTGAACGTAATCTGAATGATAACGGAGACAATCGCGGTGGACAGCCGGAGGCAGAGGCCAAGAAGAAAAAGGTCAGAGGCATCAACTTAGGCGGTGGCGATCTTACACAGATGGATATCGAAGAGCTCGATGAAGAGGATAAGGTCACGGCGGATATGATGGCAAGACAAGGTAACACAGTGGATTACATGGCATAAGCTATAAGGAGAAAAATATGAGTGCAATAGCAAATGTGGTTGACGGAAAGGTCGTCAACAACGGTAAGACACCCGATACATCCTCCATATCAAAGGCAGTTGAAGCCGCTAAGAGAGAAGCAGGCGGCGCACTTGATAAGGATGCTTTCTTACAGCTACTTGTGACACAGATGCAATATCAGGACCCGTTGGAGCCCACGGATAATACACAGTATGTATCACAGCTTGCAACCTTCTCTACACTTGAGGAGATGCAGAATATGGGTTCAACGATGAGCAGACAGAGTGCATCATCACTTGTAGGACAATATGTATTCATGGAAGAGACTTCAGCTACCGGTGACACCAAGACCGTAGAAGGAACTGTGGATTATGTCACATTCTCGGGTAGCAAGACATATCTGTCAATCGACGGAACTCTGTATAATTATGATGATCTTAAGTCGGTTGCCGATGGCGACTACACCCTGGCAGTGAAGCTTGCTGACACTTTAGTGGCTCAGATCAATAAGCTTCCGAGCTTTGATAACTTAAGTAAATCGAATGTCGAAGAGGTAGGCAAGATCGTTGAAGCTTACAGCGGCATGAATTCGTACCAGAAATCCTTCTTAAGCAGCGAAGAGCAGAATGTATATAACGCATATGCCAATTGGTATGCCGGGATGATGGGTGCGGAGGAATCCACAGAGCAGACAGAATCCGCCGATACCGGAAGCACTGAAGAAACAGTCGGTGAGGATACCACGGAAACAGTTTGATCTAACAGTTACAAAACGGAGGGAAGCGTATGAACATAGCTAACGAAAGATTCCTTTCCGCAAGACAGATCCAGGGAGAAATATTCAAAAGTCCCGGAAGAGATGCTTATAATAACACGCCTAACGAACAGGGTTCCTTCGGGGATATCTTGGGCAGGATGAAGGAGGAGGCATCACAGGGCAATGAGATAAGATTCTCTAAGCACGCAGAGGCGAGGCTGGCAACCAGAGACATCACGCTTGACGATACGCAGATGGACAGGCTGCAGGACGGAGTAGCCAAGGCCTCAATGAAAGGAATCAAAGAATCGTTACTTATCATGGATAAGCTGGCATTCATCGTGAATGTACCGAGTGCGACCGTAGTTACGGCACTTGATTCCACGGCAGGTAACGAGCAGGTATTTACCAATATAGACGGAGCGGTTATAGTATAAGCCGGACCTCATAAGGAGGCTTAAGACTTCCGACTGACAGACGAAGTCACAACCGCCCGATACAACAGGAGGGCAAAAATTATGATGAGATCAATGTACTCCGGCGTTGCCGGATTAAAGACACACCAGACCAAGATGGACGTTATCGGTAACAATATTGCCAATGTCAATACCGTAGCGTACAAGTCACAGTCAGTGACCTTCTCGGAGCTGATGTATCAGACCACACAGAACGCATCAGGCGCCAATGCACAGACAGGTACGGCAGGTATCAATGCCCGTCAGATAGGTCTTGGTGTTAAGACAGGTGCGATCAATACAGCAATAAGCTCACAGGGTGCTTCCCAGACAACTAACAACCCTTTTGATATCCGTATAACAGGTAATTCATTCTTCATAGTAAGTAACGGTCAGGATAATTTCTTCACCAGAGACGGTTCGTTCTATGTAGACGGTATCGGTAATCTGGCCATGACATCCAACGGATATAACGTAATGGGATGGCAGGTAGACCCCGAGACCATGAATATCAAGCAGGATACGGTATCTCCTCTTCGTATAATGAGCGCTGAAAATATGACATACGATCCCGAGGCTACTACCAAGGCAAGAGTGACAGGTATCATCGATAAGCTCGATACCAACCTTACAAGCTCTGCAGGTAAGAACATGAACCTTATGTTCTATGATAAGCTCGGATATTCATACACAGCTAAGATCAATCTTAAGACTACCGATACAGACGGTATGTATGCTGTTACCATAGACGGCATCGTGGATTCCGACAATAATCCCATAGATCTTACTCCGGCAGGCGACAATATCTTAAGTACACAGGGTACATTCACTGCTGCGCTTCAGACGAGCTTCTTAAATGCTGCCAATGCTGCAGGACTTCCTATCAAGAATGACGGAACGGCCATACAGAAGCAGCTTGCAGACGGAACGACCTATGATTATATTGTTGCTGACGAGGTAGTATATACAGCAGGACAGACCACGACACCCGACTGGGATAAGATAGCGGCTGTTTTGCAGAAAAACGGTATGGATGAAGCAATTACAGGAGATATGCTCCAGACACTCAGATTCACTTATACAGATAAGAGCGGAACCAATCCTCAGACTATATCATTTACGGCAGCCGATGTGCTTAATACCAATAAGAAGTATAAGATGGGCGACGGTACTACAGAGCTTACGGCTTATCAGATGCTAAGCGATCCCACGAATGGGGGAGCTTTAGCCGATAATACAAGTGCAGGCCTAACGACCACCAACCTCTATTACAATATCTCAACAGGTAAGTTCGAGGGTATAGGCGGAAGAGGTGCCGACCAGACATCCATTACACTCAATATAGCGCAGCTGCAGTCAGTGAATCCTGCAACCAACCAGCTTGAGAGTAACTTCGAGAATATCACGATCGACTTCTCGCCTACAACAATGTTCAATAACTCAGGTACATCTACCATAGCTGCTTCAAGCGGTGATGGCAATAAGCTCGGCGCAGGACGTAAGCTTGGACAGATGAGCGGTGTATCTATACAGGACGACGGACGTATATATGCTTCATATGACAACGGTATGTCAAGACTCTTAGGACAGATAGCGGTAGCGGAATTCGCCAATGCATCAGGCCTTGAGAAAGAGGGA
Organism: Lachnospiraceae bacterium UBA3826; assembly: GCA_002393095.1. GTDB lineage: Bacteria > Bacillota > Clostridia > Lachnospirales > Lachnospiraceae > Colinaster. Next base: position 28,135 of record DGII01000147.1, read on the forward strand.
GATAACCTCTATAAGAATTCACAGAACTCAGGTGATTTCGACGGTATCGGTATCGATATCAAGTCAGGCGGCGGATATATGACAACAGGCGTACTTGAGATGAGTAACGTTGACCTTTCCGCTGAGTTCACCGATATGATCACGACACAGCGTGGATTCCAGGCCAACTCACGTATCATAACGGTATCTGATACGCTTCTTGAGGAGCTTGTGAATCTTAAGAGATAATTGTATCTAACAGGAATTTTACTTATCCGTTTCAATAATACATACCTTACACGATCTGCCGACACCCGACATACGGGGTGTCGGTATTTCGCATTTAATATATGATTGTGGTATGGGTAGCATTTCACCACAATATGTGGTATACTCTGTATATTGTAATTATAGAAGCGGAAGTGGCGGAGTATATATCCGTCATGGAAGATTATATGGTAGATTATTATGATAGAAGTCACGAAGCTTAACGGGACGAAGACCTTGGTCAATCAGGATCTTATAGAGACCGTGGAATCCAATCCCGACACCGTCATTTCTTTTACGACAGGCAGGAAAATAATTGTAAAAGAAAGTAGACAAGAAGTGAATAATCTAGTAAAATCGTATAGAAAGGATATTTCTGTCAATTAATACAATTTGATGGAAGCACAGGTGGATTATTGTGGATCTGGCGACCATTATAGGCTTGGCAGTCTGTCTGGCACTATGTATATTCGGAATAGTATTCGGTAACAGCTTTTCAGTCATCCTGAATTTCATGGATGCACCGTCAGCACTTATCACTTTCGGTGGTGCGTTCATGTGTATTCTGGCGTCGTACACCATTCCGGATTACATAGCAGGCTTTAAGTCTATATTATTGACATTCAAGACCAGCGCACTTGATGTGCCCGGCGTAATAAAGAAGATTATCGATCTCTCCAATGTAGCACGTAAGGAGGGCTTGTTGTCGTTAGAGGAAGCTGCCGGAGAGCTTGATGATGCTTTCCTTAAGAAAGGCATCCTTCTTATAGTGGACGGTACTGACCCTGAACTTGTGCGAGGCATCATGGAGACGGAGATGGTAAGCATAGACTCAAGACACCGTACCAAGATAGGATTCTGGGAGAATCTTGGTGCCATGGGACCTGCGTGGGGTATGATCGGTACCCTTATAGGCCTGGTTAATATGCTTCAGAACATGGATGACCCTTCATCCATTGGCCCCGCCATGGCGGTTGCCCTGCTTACTACGTTGTACGGATCGCTTCTGGCTAACTGGATATGCGCACCTGTCGGTGCCAAGCTCAAGAGCCGTAACGAAGAAGAGATGATGAGTAAGGAGATAATGATAGAGGGACTTCTGTCCATTCAGGCAGGTGAGAACCCCAGAGTAATAGAAGAGAAGCTTAAGTCGTTCTTAACTCCCGCAGAGAAGGCAGCTATGGAAGCGGCACAGGGAGGTGATGGCGATGGCTAAGAGGAAGGAAGAGGAACCGCCTAAAGGCGCGCCGGCGTGGCAATCCACGTTCGCCGACCTGATGAATCTGTTGCTCTGCTTCTTCGTGCTGCTGTTCTCGATGTCATCTATCGACGCGGCGAAATTCGAAGCAATAGCGGCTTCGTTCTCCAATACTTTCAGTATATTCTCGGCAGGCGGTTCGTCTTTCGATGACGGATTGCTCATAAGCAACGGTGTGAGCCAGCTTAACAACCTTGATATGTACATAAGCAATACCGGAGCGGCAGCCGAGCAGACAGCGAAGCAGAATGATCTTAATAAGGATGAAGCGGACAGCAGTGCAGAGGAACTTAAGGAGGCGCTTGAGCAGGAACAGTTAGCCGCCAGTGAGGAGCTTGCCGAAAAGGTGAGCGAGGCGCTTGTAGAGAGTGGGATCGATAAGGATATCGATATAGAATTCACATCGCAGTACGTCCAGCTCACATTGAAGGGATCGGTGCTCTTCGATTCCGGTTCGTCAGAGCTTAGAAGCGAAGCGATGCCTATGATACAGAAGATCGCTGTGATACTTGAGAGATATGCTTCAAGTACCATTGAGATCGAAGGACATACGGATAATGTTCCGATACATACGAGCAAGTACGAAAGCAATGATGTATTAAGTTCCTACAGAGCGTTGTCGATGTTTGATTATCTGGTTCAGAATACAAGCCTTGATCCTGCGAAGATCAAGCATTCGGGAAGAGGCGAGTATATTCCGGTGGCTGATAACTCAACTCCGGAGGGCAGAGCCAAGAACAGACGTATAGAGATTAAGATATATAACAGTTTAAGCTCTGAGAGCTGATGTGGTCTACTGTATGGGAGATGCGAGATAAGTTATGAAGAAGAATATGATATCAATTCTGGTACTGGCTTTGCTTATAGTCAATACCGTATTAACGGCGATACTGATGTTCTCGGTCATGGGCACCATGAAGAAGACGGCGAGGCTTATAGATGGTATATCAAGCGCCCTGTCGCTTGAAGTGGCAGATGCACAGGCTCCGGGAGAGGGACCGGCCGAAGAGATCACCATGGAGGACATAGAAGTCATTCAGATTCCCGATCAGATGACAATCTCCCTTGCTAAAGGCGCCGATGGCGAGACCCATTACTGCCTTGTGTCCGTATCGCTTTCGCTCAATAAGAAGGACCCGGATTATGAAAAGTATAAACCAATGGTAGAGACCAATATGGATCTTATAAAGAGTGAGATATTCTCCGTGATTCAGTCTCACCCCATTGAAGAAGCCGAGAGCAATCCCGATATGTTGAGACAGGAGATACTCGACAGGATACAGCAGATGTATGGATCGAAATTCATATATAATGTGGTATTCAGGGATATAATGTTCTCATAAGCCGATCGTGAAAATACCTGCGTAAAGGAGGTGAGCCTGCTTGGGTGAGGTATTATCTCAAAATGAGATAGACAGTTTGCTGGCAGCACTTAGTACCGGTGAGCTGGACGCCGAAGAGATGTCCAAGAAGGACGAAAAGCAGGTTCGCAATTATGACTTTGCCAGACCTGCGAAATTCTCCAAGGAACACTTAAGGACGTTGGAGATCATATATGAGCATTACGGCAGACTGTTATCCACCAACCTACCGCTTTATCTTAGAAAAAGTGTGCAGATTTCGGTCGCCAGTTCCGAGACGGTAGTATTCTCGGAATTCTCGAATGCCCTTAGCAACCCGGTCATTCTGGGAATAGTGAATTTCAGCCCGTTGCAGGGACAGATAATTCTGGAGCTTGCGCCGAATCTGGGATTTGCCATGATCGACAGAATGCTTGGCGGACAAGGTGTTCCGATTGACAAAGAGAGGGACTTCTCGGATATAGAGCTTGTTATACTGAATAAGATCATGACGATCTGTATGCAGCTTATGAGAGACCCATGGAAGAACGTGGTGGACATCGAGCCGTTCTTAGAGCGAATAGAGACCAATCCACAGTTCGCCCAGATCATAGCTCCCAACGATATGATCGCCATAGTCACGCTCAATCTTAAGATCGGTGATGTGGAAGGATTCATGAATATCTGTCTTCCCTTCAGTACCGTGGAAGATATCATGGACAAGCTGAATACGAAGTTCTGGTATTCAACGATGAAGGAGTCCAATGATGAGGATTATTCACAATATGTCGAGTCGATGATAAGGCGTGTGGACGCGCCGGTTAAGGCGGTACTCGGCAAGAGTATGATAACCGTCAATGACTTCGTCAATCTTCAGTACGGCGATATAATCCGGTTGGGAACAAGAACGGAAGATGAACTTGAGATATACGTGGGGAATATAAAGAAATTTATGGCCATGCCCGGCAAGAGTGATGATAAATACGCCGTAAGGATAACATCGGTCATAAGAGAGGAGGAATAGAAGCATGGATGGTGGAATTTTATCTCAGGACGAGATAAATGCACTGCTTGGCGGAATGGCAGCAGATGCACCTGCGGATGCCGCACCGGAAGCGGCAGCGGAGCCTTCGGCACCTGCCGAGGCAGCGGGATCACCTGCACCGGCATCAAGCGGATTCACACTTACCGACATTGAGAAAGATGCCATTGGCGAAGTAGCCAATATTAGCATGGGAACATCAGCCACGACTCTATTTTCCCTTGTTAATCAGAAGGTTAATATCACGACTCCCGTAGTAAGCATAAGTAACTGGGAGAAGCTTACGAAAGATAAGGAACGTCCGTGTGTATTCATACAGATCAAGTACACTGTGGGACTGGACGGCTCCAATATCTTAATCCTTAAGGAAGATGATGTTAAGATAATCACCGACCTTATGATGGGAGGCGACGGAACCAATACAGACGGAGAACTCGGAGAACTGCACTTAAGCGCCATATCCGAGGCCATGAACCAGATGATGGGTTCGTCTGCGACATCTCTGTCGCAGATGCTTGGCAAGATGATAGATATCTCTCCGCCGACGGCTGATCTGGTGGATGTGCAGACGGAGAAGCTTGAAGGAACGGATGTGGCTAATTTCTTAGCCGGAGACTTCGTTGAGATATCCTTCAGGATGCAGATAGGCGATTTGGTGGACTCTACGATATTGCAGTTGTATCCGATAGAGTTCGCTAAGGAGATAGTAGATACCTTCATGGGTGGCGGTCTCTTGGAGACAGCGCCGGCACCGGAACCAGAACCGGCGCCTGCACCGACTGCGGCACCCACACCCGCACCGGCACCGGAGCCTGTGGCTTATACACCTCCGCCGGCAGCGCCTACACCCGCACCGGCACCTGCCGCTGATCAGGGAGCGGGAATGCAACCGGGATACGGAATGCCGTATCCGATGCCTCCATACGGAATGCCTGCGCCGGGTATGAATTACCAGCCTGCGCAGTTTGAGAACTTCCAGAACGGACTCGGAGCTTTGGCAAGCAACGAGAACATAGACCTTATTCTGGATGTACCCTTAGAGGTAACGGTTGAGCTTGGCAGGACCAAGAAATCAATATCCGAGATTTTGGACTTCTCTCCGGGAACCATCATAGAGCTTGACAGGATAGCCGGAGAACCTATAGATGTACTGGTGAACGGCAAGTTCGTGGCCAAGGGAGAAGTTGTAGTAATTGAAGAAAGTTTTGGTATTCGAGTAACGGAAATCACAAAATAAGAGTTAGGAGCGAAGAATTATGGCAAAGAACGTTTTAATCTGTGACGATGCAGCATTCATGAGAATGATGATCAAGGACATCCTTACCAAGAACGGCTACAATGTTGTAGGTGAGGCCGAGAATGGTGCAAAGGGAGTTGAGAAGTACGGTGAGCTTAAGCCCGATCTTGTGCTTATGGACATCACAATGCCTGAGATGGACGGACTTCAGGCACTTAAGGCGATCAAGAGCAGCGATGCGGATGCCAAGGTCATCATGTGTTCGGCTATGGGTCAGCAGGCTATGGTTATTGAGTCTATACAGAACGGAGCCAAGGACTTTATAGTTAAGCCTTTCCAGGCAGACAGAGTTATAGAGGCGGTTAAGAAGGTTATAGGCTAAAGGCAATGAATTCCTTTGCTCAGTTTATGACGGTGCTGCTCATCTTTGTGATTGTGCTTGCGATCACGTATTTTGTGACCCGATTTATAGGGGTGTATCAGAAGACACAGGGCAGGACCGGTAATATTGAATTGATAGAGAGTGCGCGTATCTCGCCTTCCGTATACGTTCAGATAGTTCGTGTCGGGAGTAAATATGTTGCGCTTTCTGTGGGGAAGGACAACTCATCCTTCCTGTGTGAACTGTCTGAGGATGAGATCAGGACCGGGACCGGAACTTCGGCTTCATTAAGCGGCGGAAGCTTTGACAGTATTCTTAATAAGCTGAAGGGCAGGATAAACGGAGAGGATTCCGTAAGCGGATTGGAAGACCGTCAGGATGAGAAGTAGTTTTTGCGTAACACACAAGAGAATATCGCGTACACTATGCCTACTGTTAATGGTGGGCATATTGTGTATAATACCATGTGGTAAGGCGTCAGCCACCGCGGTCGAGAACGGCACGCGTGACAGCAATCTGACAGGCTCTACGGATGAGAGGACCAACATAACGGACCCCGGTGCGTCGGATGATGCGGATGACCTGAAGGAGCTTAATATAGCCAATACCGTGACGGTAACATACGATAACGGTAACGGTAATGTCAACGGAGCATTAAGGATACTCATAACGCTTACGCTTTTAAGTCTTGCTCCGATACTCATCATATGTCTGACAAGCTTTACCCGTATAATAATCGTGCTGCACTTTACCAGACAGGCCCTTAATACGCAGACCGCGCCGCCCAATCAGGTTATTGTTGGACTGGCGCTGTTTCTTACGTTTTTCATAATGTCGCCTGTCATAACGCAGGTCAGAACAGAGGCTATAGAGCCCTTTGACAGAGGACAGATAACGCAGCAGGAAGCATTCACCATTGCCATGGACCCCATAAGGGAGTTCATGTACGGTCAGACGCAGACCAAGGATGTGCAGATGTTCTTGGAAATATCCGGCACCGAGTGGACGGGCAATATCGATGACATCCCCAATGCCGTCCTTATACCGAGCTTTATGGTGAGCGAACTCAGGACGGCTTTCATCATAGGTTTCTTAATATATATACCATTTATTGTAATAGATATGGTAGTGGCCAGCGTCCTTATGAGTATGGGTATGATGATGCTGCCGCCCACGACTATATCAATGCCCTTTAAGATACTTCTGTTCGTGCTTGCGGACGGATGGAACCTTGTTATAGGTAATCTTGTAAGGACTTTTTACTGAGCGGGTCAGGTGAAAGGGAGGATATATGACCATTGATGACGTGACACAGATAATGAGCAGCGGATTATATACCATAGTGGTGACTGCTGCGCCCATACTTCTTGTATCACTCGCCATAGGACTGATAGTGAGTATATTTCAGACCGTGACATCGATTCAGGAACAGACGCTCACCTTCGTGCCGAAGCTTTTGGGGATATTTGCGGCATTGATACTTTTGGGACATTGGATGCTTAATAATATGGTGGAATATCTTACAAGCCTGTGGGCCGATTTTTCGCTGTATATACATTGATGATGGCTTATGATTGATTACACTGTGAGTATGTATGATGTGGAGTATATGTTATGCATACTGGTCCGTATCAGTATGTTTGTATACGTCGCGCCTTTTTTCTCACAGAGGGGAATTCCCCGTATGGTAAAGCTTGCGCTTGCGCTTTTCTTAACGGGCATGATGTATTCCCTGATCGGGCCGGATCATGAGAGACTTGAGTATGAGACGGTCTACGGCTATGCGGTCATAGTGCTTAAGGAAGCCCTGACCGGAGCGATCATCGCATATTCCACTTCCATATGCAATACCATAGTGGATTTTGCGGGAAGGATCATGGATATGGAGACGGGCTTGTCCATGAGTAACCTTATAGATCCAACCACCGGACAGTCCGGAAGTATGTCAGGTGTTCTGTATCAGTATGCAGTGATGCTTATGTTGATCATATCGGGACTTCACAGGTATCTTCTCTCGGCTTTGGCTGATACTTTCACCTTAATTCCGATAAACGGAGCGGTCTTTAATACGGATAAGATGCTGGAATCGGTGACGATGTTCTTAACGGATTATATAACGATAGGATTCAGGATATGTCTTCCGGTATTTGCGGTGATGCTCTTACTCAATGCGGTTCTTGGCATAATGGCCAAGGTTGCTCCGCAGATGAACATGTTCGCCGTGGGAATGCAGTTAAAGGTGTTGGTGGGTATATGTGTACTGTTCTTCACGGCAACGCTTATGCCAAGCGTAGCGAACTTTATATATACGGAGATGAAGACGATGCTTGTGCGGTTCGTGAGCACCATGATCTAAAGCTTGTCTTAGAGCTTCAGTTTTTTGCGGATGACGGCGAGGGCGGTGAGAAGACCGAGCCCGCCACCCAGAAAAAGCTTGAGGATGCAAGAAAAGAAGGACAGGTTGCAAAAAGCAGAGAGATAGCCAACGGAGTGGGACTTTTAGCACTTTTTCTTGTGCTTAAGTTATGGACGGGCCCCATGGGTATCAGGTTTTTGCAGTCTTTTGATTATGTATATAACAGAATACCGACAGTATGCAGGCTGCTTGGCGGAGTGTCTCCGGACAGGGAGATGTCCGTAATATTCAGGGCGGCACTTTTGCAGATGATAATAATGCTTGCACCGGTGCTTTTGGTAGGCGTGGTCATAGCCTTTTTGTGTGACTATGTGCAGGTGGGCTGGAAGCCTACGGGTAAGCCGCTTACGCCGAAGTTCAGCAAGCTTGATCCCACCAAGGGCTTTAAGAAGATATTCTCCTCGCAGTCGTTGGTCGAGCTTATTAAGTCCATAGCCAAGATTTTTTTGATAGCCTATATCACTTATTCATATATCAAGGGTAAGGATAGGCTGCTTTTCGGGCTTTTGGATATGCCGCTCATGCAGGGTATAAGGCTTATAGGTGATACGGTGATCAATCTGGGAATAAGGATATCAGCCGTATACCTGATAATTGCCGCTGCGGACTTCGCATATCAGAAGTTCAAGTTCAATAAGGACATGAAGATGACCAAGCAGGAGGTCAAGGAGGAGTACAAGAATCAGGAAGGTAATCCGGAGATAAAGGGCAAGATAAGACAGAGGATGCGTGAGGCCAGTCAGAGACGTATGATGCAGTCTGTACCCACGGCCGATGTGGTCATCACGAACCCTACCCATTATGCGGTTGCCATTAAATACGATTCGGAGGTTGCTCCGGCACCGATAGTTCTTGCCAAGGGAGCGGACTTTCTTGCACAGAGGATCAAGGAAGCGGCTAAAGAGAATGATATACACATTGTGGAGGACAAGCCGTTAGCCAGAATGCTGTATGCCAACGTAGAGGTTGGAGCGCAGGTTCCGCCGGAACTGTATCAGGCG
>DGII01000063.1 GCA_002393095.1 Lachnospiraceae bacterium UBA3826
TATGTGGAGGATCACTGCAAGGCTATAGATATGGTGATTAATAAGGGCAGGCTCTTCGAGACATATAATGTGGGCGGGCATAATGAGATGCACAATATAGATATAGTGAAGATCATCATAGAGACCATACATGATATGCTTGCTGATACTGATGATCGCAAAGCGCATGTTAATGCCGACCTGATCACCTATGTCGAAGACCGTAAGGGACATGACAGAAGATATGCCATAGCGCCGGATAAGATAAAGTCGGAGCTTGGCTGGGAACCTGAGACTATGTTTGCGGAAGGTATCCGTAAGACCATACAGTGGTATTTTGACAATACCGAATGGATGGAGAATGTAACGAGCGGTGATTATCAGAAGTACTATGACAGCATGTATACGGTATGACCGTATAGAGTAAAGAGGAGACCATATGAAAGGTATCATACTCGCCGGAGGCTCCGGCACAAGACTGTATCCTGTTACCAAAGCCATTTCCAAGCAGATAGTGCCCATATATGACAAGCCTATGATATACTATCCGCTTTCCACACTTATGCTTGCGGATATAAGGGATGTGCTCATAATATCAACGCCCAGAGATCTGCCTGTATTCAAGGAACTCTTGGGCGACGGAAGCGAGCTTGGGATGAGGCTTTCGTACAAGATTCAGGAGAAGCCTAACGGATTGGCGGAGGCGTTCATCATAGGTGAGGAATTCATAGGTGATGACAGGGTTGCATTGGTGCTTGGCGACAATATTTTCTATGGACAGAGCTTCTCGAAGATGTTAAGAGAGGTGGCATCGAGAGAGAAGGGTGCTACCATTTTCGGATACTATGTAAGAGACCCAAGAGAATACGGAGTTGTTGAGTTTGACGAGGACGGAAGAGCCATATCCATAGAGGAGAAGCCGGAGAATCCTAAGAGTAATTATGCGGTCCCCGGACTATACTTCTATGATAACAGGGTGGTGAACATCGCTAAGAATGTGAAGCCGTCAGCCAGAGGCGAGCTTGAGATCACCGCTGTTAATAATGCGTATCTTGATATGGGAGAATTAAGGGTTGAGACCATGGGAAGAGGCTTCGCATGGCTTGATACCGGCAATCACGACTCTCTTTTGGATGCAAGTGACTTCGTCTGCGCTTTCCAGAAGAGACAGGGACTCTATATCTCCTGCATAGAGGAGATCGCTTATAAGAGAGGCTTCATAGATAAGGAGCAACTGCTGAAGCTTGCCAAGCCCTTGCTTAAGACCGATTACGGCAAGTATCTGACAGAGGTTGCCAATGGATTATAGAGTGCTAAGAAGGGCGTTACTTGTGGTAACGCTCTTTGTAGTGTCAATATTCATATTGATTCTTGCCATGAACGGATACATCGGCAAGAAGGAAAAAGCTCCTGCCCAGGTTGCATCCGGGGAGGAAGAGGAGACAGCCGACAAGGACGGACGCATCAAGGGCAGTGATCTGGATGCGTGGAAGAACGATGAGACCTTCTTCGATGCCAGGCTTATCGGTGACGGTAAGTATGAGGCAAGAACCGAATCGGACATTATACCCGTTGTAGTCAGCGCAAGCTCCGTCCAGAAGGACCTAAGGATCAGGATCATGGATGACAGGGGCAATCTTATACGTGATAAGTTCTTCACGGTAATGGTAGGCTCTGTGGGTGAATACAAGGATGATGACAGAGACGGACTTATATATGTGTCTGATCTGACGCCCGGAGACTATGAGGTTAAGCTTGCCGCAATGGAAGGCTTCGATATACCTAGTGAGCCGCTTATATGCAGTGTCAAAGCCAAGCTTGAGTATAAGCTCATCTCTGATATATCGTATCTGATCAAGACTGAGGCTGATATAGACGCGCTTAAGGAGGATACGGGAGTAACCGATGCCGATGAGAATTCTGCCGGAACCGATGTTGTGAAGACAGAGGAAAATGCCTCCTTCGGTATAGATGTATCCAAGTTCAATAAGGACATCGACTGGAATGCGGTCAAGGAATCCGGAGTTAAGTTCGTGATCATAAGATGCGGATACAGAGGTTCCAAGACGGGCAGTATCGTCGAAGATCCGAAGTTCCGTGAGAATATTGAGGGCGCTATTCGGGCAGGAATTCCGGTGGGAGTGTACTTCTTCACTCAGGCTGTAAGCGAGGTTGAAGCCGTTGAGGAGGCCAGTGCGGTCGTAAGCCTTATAGGTTCATATAAGATCACATACCCCGTATTCATTGATTCGGAGAGTGCGGGAGGAAGCGGAAGAGCGGATAACCTCGGAGTACCTGAGAGATCGGCGGCTTTGGAGGCATTCTGCGAGACTGTAAGAGGAAGCGGATATAAGGCAGGAATATATGCCAGCAAGAACTGGTTCAATAACAGACTGGATATCACGAAATTCACGCCCGGAGATGTGATATGGCTGGCGGAGTATAATGATAAGCCAACCTATGGTGGGGATTATGCCATGTGGCAGTACTCATCCGCAGGTAATATAAGCGGTATTGAGGGCAGAGTAGACCTTAACTTAAGCTATCTTAAGCTTGATTGACCGTAAGAGCGTATAACAGATAATGAACTGACAGGAGAGATGGATATGGGTAAGATTACAGTTGAAGAAAGTGACATCAAGGGACTTAAGGTCATAACCCCTACGGTGTTCGGAGACAGTAGGGGATACTTTATGGAAGTATATAACAAGCAGGATTTTGATGCTGCCGGAATAGACAGGGTGTTCGTGCAGGATAATCAGTCAGCCTCGAAGAAGGGCGTGTTAAGAGGTCTGCATTTTCAGATAGAGCATCCTCAGGCCAAGCTGGTCAGAGTGGTCAGAGGAGAGGTATATGACGTAGCGGTGGATCTGCGCGAAGGTTCTGAGACCTTCGGTAAGTATCACGGAGTACTTCTGTCCGAAGAGAATAAGAAGCAGTTCTACATCCCGGAAGGCTTCGCTCATGGCTTCATGGTGCTTAGTGATTATGCGGAATTCGCATATAAGTGTACTGACTTCTATCATCCGGGGGATGAGGGAGGAATCATATATAACGATCCGGCCATAGGAATAGACTGGCCCTTATTAAAGGATGTGGAGCTTATAATGTCCGATAAGGACAAGGTGTGGGGAGATCTGGCCGAATACAGGAAGGCAAGAGGATTGGGAGTATCTTAAAGTGAACGCAGATAAGAGCAGTCTTATTAAGGAATTGTATAAGAACAGGGAGCTTATATGGAAGCTTGCCTGCAATGATTTCAAGAAAAGATATGCAGGCTCGTATCTCGGTGCGTTATGGGCCATGATACAGCCTGTGGTCACAATAGTGATGTATTACATTGTATTCGATGTGATAATGAAAGCAGGATCACAGAGCGGGCCGAGAGCAACGACTATCCCCTATGTCCTGTTTCTTACTACGGGTCTGGTGCCGTGGTTTTTCTTTCAGGAGGCGCTGACCCACGGTACAGCGGCAATGGTTGAGTACAATTACCTTGTCAAAAAGGTGGTCTTCAACGTAAGCATCCTTCCGGTGATCAAGGTGCTTGCGGCGGTATTCATACATGTATTCTTCGTATGCGTGATGCTGATTATGGGATGCATATACGGCTATTATCCCACGGTGTATACGATACAGGTGATCTACTACAGCATATGTGTGCTGCTCCTTGTATTGGGGTTTTCATATATTACAAGCGCAGTCATGGTATTCTTCAGGGACATCGCACAGATAATAGGCATAATCCTGCAGATAGGAATGTGGGCAACCCCCATACTCTGGAATATTGAGAGCTTAAGCCCCACATGGAGATTTATCATAAGCATCAATCCTCTTGTGTACATAGTCAACGGTTATCGCAATGCAGTGGCATATCATGTATGGTTTTTTGAGGATATTCCGGGGACGGTGTATTTCTGGTGCTTTACCGGTCTGATGCTTTTGCTTGGGACGACTCTTTTTAACAGATTGAAGCCGCATTTTGCGGATGTTTTATAGTATCGGATAATTAGGGGATATTCAGTGGATCAAGAGATGGAAAAGGTTAGAGAGACAGTAATAGAGTGTAAGAATATATCCAAGATATACAGGCTGTATGCCAAGCCAAGCGACAGACTAAGAGAGGCTCTTTTTCCCTCTAAGAGAAGGAGCAAGGACCATCATGCGCTTAAGGATATAGACCTTACCATATATAAGGGCGAGACCGTGGGCATAATAGGGACCAACGGTTCGGGTAAGAGCACGATACTTAAGATAATCACAGGCGTGCTGTCCCCCACCTCCGGAGTGATCAGCGTTAATGGCAGGATATCGGCGCTTCTTGAGCTCGGAGCGGGCTTTAATATGGAATATAACGGTATAGAGAATATATACCTTAACGGCACCATGATGGGCTTTTCCAAGAAGGAGATAGATGACAGGCTGCAGGACATACTGGATTTCGCCGATATAGGCGAATATGTGTATCAGCCATGTAAGACATACAGCAGCGGAATGTTCGTGAGGCTGGCATTCGCGGTAGCTATCAATATAGATCCGGAGATACTTATCGTGGACGAAGCGCTATCTGTGGGAGACGTATTCTTTCAGGCCAAGTGCTATCATAAGTTCGAGGAATTCAAGGAACAGGGCAAGACCATACTTTTTGTAAGCCATGATCTCACATCCATAGCAAAATACTGCGACAGAGTCGTGCTTCTTAATAAAGGAGTCAAGCTTGATGAGGGCGGTCCGAAAGAGATGATAGATGCTTATAAGCAGGTGCTTGTCGGGCAGTATCAGGCTTCGGATCAGGGGACGGATTCCGGCATGGTGACGGGAGATGCGCTTAATCCTGAGCTTTTGGAATACGGCAACGGTAAGGCGGCCATTAAGAACTATCACATAACTGATAAGAACGGAACGGGGACTACCGCGATCATTAAGGGAGAGCCCTTTACTATACACTTTGATGTGGAATTCTTTGAAGACATAGAGGCTCCGATTTTTGCATTCACCATCAAGAATATCAAAGGAACGGAGATCACGGGAACCAACACCATGTATGAGAAGGCGTTCCTGGAACCGGTTAAAAGAGGGGATGTAAGGACTGTGACCTTCACGCAGGATATGAACCTGCAGGGCGGCGAATACCTGCTGTCCTTGGGAGTGACCGGGTATGAGAGGGATGATTTCACAGTATATCACAGGCTGTATGATGTCATTAATATCACAGTGATATCGGATAAGGACACAGTGGGATTCTACGATATGAATTCAAAAGTAAGTGTAGTGTGAAAAATATGATCGATATCATATTTTTCACACAGCGATGTTGTGCAAGAGAGTTGATCTCAACTCTCAGCCCAAATCGCCTTATCGCATCGGCGAATCTGACATTCGCCTCGTAAGCCTCGCAAAATGTGCTCGGCATGGTAGATTAATATGATAAACAGGCGGATGGTTATTGGATCATGGATAATGAAAGTATTGGCAAAGTACAATTAAGATATGAGCATTATAAAGGTGAGGATCTGTATTCCGACGGAAGAGTGGAGGATGAGATCCTTGATATCGTAAGATCTTATTCGCCCATGGAATACGCGACGATCATAGAGGAGAGGGCAAGCTGGCCGATACTCTATCATCTCTCTGATCAGAGGGAGAATATCGTAGACTGGCTGCCTATGGATAAGACCACCAAAGTACTGGAGATTGGATCGGGCTGCGGAGCCATAACGGGTAATCTTGCGAGAAGAGCCGGCAGGGTGGACTGTGTGGACCTGTCAAGGAGAAGGAGTCTGATCAATGCCTACAGACATGATGACTGCGACAATGTGGTCATTAATGTGGGGAACTTTACGGATATTGAGCCTGATCTGGATGACGATTATGATTATATACTCCTGATCGGTGTATTCGAGTACGGATTAAGCTATATAGGAGGGGACAGACCCTATCACGATTTTCTGGAGATACTTAAGAGACATCTTAATAAGGGCGGAAGGATCGCAATAGCTATAGAGAACAGATACGGTATGAAGTACTGGGCGGGATGTGCGGAAGATCATCTTGGCACGTATTTCAGTTCCATAGAGTGCTATAAGGACGGTGGCGGAGTAAGGACATTCTCAAGGAAGGGACTTACGGATATATGCGAAAGCGTAGGGCTTAAGGAGCTTAATTTCTACTATCCGTATCCGGACTATAAGTTCATGACGACCCTGTTCTCGGACGACAGGCTTCCGGGGAAGGGTGAGCTGTGCAATAACGACAGGAATTTTGACAGAGACAGGCTTAAGCTTTTTGATGAGAAGGCGGCTTTTGACGGAGTGCTTGATGAGGAACAGTTCCCCTTCTTCTCCAATTCTTATATGCTTGTTATAGGATCGAAGCCCGAAACCCTGTATGCAAGGTACTCCGGTGACAGAGCGGCAAGCTACCGGATATGCACGGAGATAAGAGAGGACAAGGTCATAAAGCGGGCTCTTATGCCTACTGAGGGGCTTACGCATATAACCAATATGCACAAGAGCTATGAGCTGCTTAAGGCAAGATATGAGGGAAGCAAGCTTACCATATGTCCCTGTGAGGTCATGGAGGATGATAAGGGAGTATCATTTCCTCTGGTAAAAGGAAGACCACTAAGCGAGCTGTTCGACGAATATGTAAGAAGACGGGATGAGGAAGCGTTCGCTGCACTTTTTGATGAGTATTATAAGAGAATAAGCTACGGAGAGGATAAGGCTGTAGCAGATTGCGATCTGGTATTTTCTAATATCCTGGTGCCTGAGGATTACATGAACGGATCGTGGACGGTGATAGATTATGAGTGGACGGAGTATAAGCAGGTGCCAAGTAAGGAGCTTGCTTTCAGAGCGTTGTACTGTTATCTCTTAGAGGATGATGACAGGAATAACTTAAATTACGAATTAATTTTAAACCGGCTTAACCTCACTGCGGACGAGGCGGAGGGCCTTAGGGAAAAGGAAGCCTTCTTCCAGAAGGAAGTGACGGGCAGGCAGCTTAGCTTAGGAGAGATAAGAGAGCGGATAGGCAGGGCAGTCATAACCCCGGACAGCTTCGGCGGCTTATCTCCTGCGGATAATATGAAGAAGGCAATACAGATATATACGGATACGGGAGCCGGCTTTAATGAAGAGGAGTCGTATTTCATAAATGAAAGCTATGACAGTAAGGGAGATGTGACTTTTGAGCTGGATATTCCGTCAAAGGCAAGGAAGGTCCGTATAGATCCCATGATGGATAACTGCATGACCACCTTAAGGGAAGTAACCCTTAACGGAGAGAGCTTCGAGCTTAAGGATAATAAGCGCATATATATCAATGGCAGGAAGCTTAATTCCAAGGAAGGTGTACTGCTGCTATTCTTCTATGACGATCCGTGCATTGTAATAGAGGTTAAGGACAGGGTAAGGAGCACGGGCAATACGCTTAAGATCAATATGAACACTACCCCGATACCCGCCGCGATGACGGAAGCCCTTAAGGATGAGGTGTCGAAAAGGTTCAGATTCTAGGAGAAGTGATGCTACAGAGAGTTAAAGAGATAATAAGAGCCCCAAGGGTAATGCAACTTCATAACAGATATGAGAGAGAGCTTGACCTAAGCTATGTGTCATATGATTCGTGGATCAGACAGAAAGAGCTTGAGTATCTTGCGGGTACACTTCCCAATACTGATGACGTACAGGTTGTTGAATACTCTAAGGTGGGTAAGAGTAATTATGCAGGTGATATCATCCTTTTTGTCAATGACAGGAAGAAGCTTGCAATAAGAGCTCTGTATGCGGTCGTATCCGCTTTTAAGGAGCATCCCGACGCTCTTGTGGTATACGGGGATGAGGATGAGTATAACTCCAATAAGACTGTGAGGATGAATCCCATATTAAGACCCGAATGGTCGCCGGATACACTGCAAAGCTATATGTATATGGGCAATGTGGTAGCGGTTAAAAGACAGGCGATCACGGCTGAAGCAGAGAGTATAAGTGATATATATGAGCTTACGCTTGCGCTTACCGGAGGACTTAACAGAGAACAGGTGATCCATGTGGATTATGTTCTGTACCATAATGATTATTCCAAGACTCTGTATCCGGAAGGCAGCGGGGAAGAGTATGTATATAACGGTGAGCTGATATCCATACTGATACCCTCCAAAGATAATCCGGGGGTGTTAAAGCAGGTGTTGGATTCAATCACAGATAGAACAACAGGTGTTACATACGAAATCATCGTGCTTGACAACGGCAGTAATGATGAAAATAAAATCATGATTGAGCAGATCGTGGATGATATTAAAAGTAAGGCGAAGGATAGCTGCAAAGGCATTAAATATCTGTATCTGCCGCAGGCTTTTAACTTCTCCGCAATCTGCAACAGACTGGCCGGGGAAGCAAAGGGAGATTACCTGCTTTTTCTTAATGATGATATAGAGGTAAGAGACGGTGCGTGGCTTAAAAAGATGATGAAATATGCCGTAAAGGGGCATGTCGGAGCAGTCGGAGCGAAGTTGTATTATCCAAGGAGCAGGGTGATCCAGCACTGCGGAATAACCAATCTCCGTCTCGGACCTGTGCACAAGCTGCAATATAAGGAAGATAACAGGGTATATTACGATCATGCGAGTGATGTGGACAGAGATGTCATTGCGGTCACGGGAGCATGTCTGCTTATAGAACGCGGGAAGTTTGACGATGTCGGAGGCTTTGATGAGTCATTTGCGGTAGCCTTTAATGATGTTGATCTGTGCTTTAGCCTATATGAGAAGGGACTGTACAATGTGGTGGTCAATACGACCCACCTGTGGCACTATGAGTCGCTTAGCAGAGGAGATGACGAGTCAAGAGAGAAGATCATAAGGCTTACGGGAGAGCGGGAGAGGCTCTATGAGAAGCACAGGGCCTTATATATGGTCGATCCGTACTATCACGATTATCTGACAAGAGATATACTGGACAGTAATTATACCTATGCTTACGAATACGAGTATGATGGAACGAAGAAGCCGGATATGAAGGTTCCGCGCAGGATAAGATACCGGATAAAGGATTCATGGTACAATGAATGCCTGATAATCAGCCTTGAACAGTGCGGAACATTAAAGTACTGGCTGGGTCCTGAGTCTGAAGAAGAGAATGCTGACGATATAATATACATAGGCGGGTATTCTTTTGTGGCGGGAAGTGACAATTCGTGCTTTGATTTTAAGCTCCTTTTTAAAGGGGATAACGGGATATACGAACTTCCGTGCAACAGGATATACAGGCCGGATCTGGAGATCAATCTGGACAGGAACGAAAGACCGGCATTATGCGGCTTTTCGGTTGTACCGGATATGTCCGCTATGCCTAAGGGCGAGTATCAGGTAGGAGTCATGGCAAGAGGCCTTGCTTCAAGGCTTGTGCTGTGCAGGTTCACTAACAGGTACATTAAAAATGAGTGAAAGCTATAAGAAGCTCTATGAAGCCGAAAGAGAAAAGAACAGGGAATTCGCTGCCAAGATAGCGAAGCTTGAGGAGGAGAACGCAAGTCTTACCTTCAGACTTGACAGGATTCACAATAATCCTCTCTGGCGTCATACCAAGGGGATAAGGGATGCCATGTTAAGGTTCGGCAAATTAAGAAAACGGATCAGGAATCTCGGTGGCTTTAGGGGCTTTGTGTCCAAGGTCGCATATAAGATAAGGGAAGCCAAGGCTAAGAAGGGATACGGAAAGGCAAGCTTTCCAAGTGAAGAACAGAGGAAGGAGCAGGAGAACTACAGCTTCGCCAAAAGGCCGCTTATAAGCATACTTGTTCCGCTTTATAATACACCCAAGGTCTTCATGGAAGGCATGTATGAGTCTGTGAAGGCGCAGACATACGGCAATTGGGAGCTTGTTCTTGCCGACGGTTCGGATGCTTCTCACGGATATGTGGGAGAGTTTTTTGAAAAAGAGGCGGCTAAGGATTCAAGGGTTAAGTATATAAGGCTTGATAAGAACGAGGGTATATCCGGCAATACCAATGAGGCGCTGGCCGCATCTTCCGGTGAGTATATCGGATTGTTCGATCATGATGATATATTGCATCCGGCCGTGCTTTTTGAATATGTTAAGGCTATCAACGAACAGGATGCGGACTATCTGTATTGTGATGAGGCGACTTTCCATAAGAATAATATAGACAAGATGATAACGATGCATTTTAAGCCTGATTTTGCCATAGATAATCTGAGAGCCAATAATTATATATGTCATTTCAGTTGCTTTAAGAGAGAGCTTCTTAACGGAACGGAGCTTTTCAGATCCGAATTCGACGGAAGTCAGGATCATGACATGATATTAAGGCTTACGGATAGGGCTAAGAACATTGTGCATATACCGAAGCTTATGTACTACTGGAGATCCCATGCGGGAAGCGTGGCAAGCGATATCAGCGCCAAGGAATATGCCATAGAAGCGGCTAAGGGCGCAGTGGCCGACCATTTACACGCTAAGGGCTTTAAGAACTTTACGATAAGCAGCACGAGGGCGTTCGAGACCATCTTCAGGATAGATTATGAGTTAATAGGCAATCCCAAGATATCCATAATCATACCCAATAAGGACCACAGGGACGACCTCTCCCGTTGTGTAAGCTCAATACTTGAAAGAAGCACATATGATAATTATGAGATCGTGATAGTTGAGAATAATTCCACAACTGATGAGATAGAGGATTACTACAGGCAGTTAAACGACAAAAACGACAAGAGGATCAAGCTTGTAAGGTATGTGGGAGAATTCAACTACTCAAGAGTCAATAATTACGGCGTGGAGTACGCGGATGGACAGTATATAGTCCTGCTTAATAACGATACACAGGTGTTGACACCGAATTGGATGGAGCAGATGCTTATGTACGCACAGCGTAAGGATGTAGGTGCTGTGGGCGCGAAGCTTCTCTATGGGGATAAGTCCATTCAGCATGCGGGTGTGGTGATAGGTCTCGGAGCTCACAGAACCGCGGGGCATACCCATTACGGCAAGTCGTATGATAATCTGGGATACATGGGAAGGCTATGCTATGCGCAGGATGTTACGGCAGTTACCGGTGCGTGTCTTATGGTTGCCAAGCATATCTTCATTAAAAACGGCGGTCTGGATGATCATTTTGCGGTATCGCTTAATGATGTGGACTTCTGCTTAAGACTTCGCAGGGAGGGCTTACTTAATGTATTCACGCCCTTCGCCGAGCTGTATCACTTCGAATCGGTGAGCAGGGGACTGGATGATTCCGGAGAAAAGGCGGAAAGATACAATGAAGAATCCGCGAGATTTAAGGACAAATGGAAGGCTGAGCTTGAGGCCGGAGACCCGTATTATAACCCCAATTTCTCATTGGATAGAAGTGACTATTCGGTTAAGATATGTTAATATATTGGAAGTATAGCTGACGCATTCTAAGCTATAACGAGCGTACAAGATTAAGGAGGTTATTACATGAGTTACAGGGACGAATATGAATTCTGGCTTAATGATGACTATTTTGATACGGCCACCAAGGAAGAGCTTAAGGCAATATCGGACAACGATAAGGAGATAGAGGACAGATTCTATAAAGAGCTGGAGTTCGGTACCGGAGGCTTAAGAGGTGTGATCGGTGCCGGAACCAACAGGATGAACATATATACGGTAAGGAAGGCAACTCAGGGACTTGCCAATTATATAGTGTCTAAGGGCGGTCAGGATAAGGGAGTAGCGATAGCCTACGACTCAAGAAGATTTAGTCCGGAATTTGCCGATGAAGCAGCACTCTGCCTTGCTGCCAACGGTATCAAGGCGTATGTTTTTGATGAACTTCGTCCCACGCCGGAATTAAGCTTTGCGCTCCGCACACTCGGATGCATATCGGGCATAGTTGTCACTGCAAGCCACAATCCTCCGGAGTACAATGGCTATAAGGTCTACTGGGAGGACGGAGCACAGGTGTCCGTTCCCATGGACGGGGAGATCATTGCGGAAGTTAAGAAGGTGACGGATTACCATGATGTTAAGACCATGAAGAAGAAAGATGCTGTTTCCAAAGGTCTGTATACGGTGATCGGACAAGAGATAGATGATAAGTACATGGAGGAGCTTAAGAAGCAGATCATACATCCGGATGTCATTAAGCAGATGGCTGAGGATATTAAGATCGTATATACGCCCTTCCACGGCACCGGTAATAAGCCTGTACGAAGGATATTAAGTGAACTTGGCTTTAAGAATGTGTATGTTGTTCCTGAGCAGGAGCTTCCCGATCCGGACTTCACCACGCTTGAATATCCCAATCCGGAGGACCCCAAGGCATTCACACTGGCACTTAAGCTTGCCAAGGAGAAGAATGCGGATATCGTACTTGCTACCGACCCGGATGCGGACAGGCTGGGAATATATGCACTGGATACAAAAAGCGGTGAGTATATGCCATTCACGGGCAATATGTCGGGGATGATCGTCGCCGAGTATATCTTAAGAGAGCGCACGGCTACAGGTACAATGCCTTCAGATGCTTCCATGGTCAAGACCATAGTCAGCACCAATCTTGCAGACAGGATAGCGAAGAAGTACGGAGTGAAGCTGATAGAGGTTCTTACGGGCTTCAAATATATAGGCAGAGTTATCAAGGGCTTTGAAGATACAGGAAAGGGAAGCTATGTATTTGGCTTCGAGGAATCCTACGGATGTCTCGTCGGAACACATGCAAGAGATAAGGATGCTGTAGTTGCGGTAATGTGTCTGTGTGAAGCGGCGGCTTGGTGCAAGGCGCACGGACTGACCTTATGGGATCAGATGCTTAAGCTGTATGAGGAATTCGGATATTACAAAGAGGATATGTATACGATCACGCTTAAGGGTGTGGACGGTTCGAAGCAGATACAGGAGATAATGGATAAGTTAAGAGCCAATCCGCCTAAGAACTTCGGGGACCTTGAGGTGCTTAAGCTTAGGGATTACGATAAGGATGTGATCACTGATATACGGACAGGACAGACATCTCCCACGGGTCTGCCCAAGTCCAATGTTCTGTATTTTGAACTGTCGGAGGATTCTTGGTGCTGTGCAAGACCTTCGGGTACGGAGCCCAAGATCAAGTTCTATATGGGTGTTAAGGGAGATTCTTTAGAGGATGCGGCACTTAAGAACAAGAAGCTTACTGAAGCACTTAAGTCCTATCTCTAAGCCCATTTTACGTAGATTGGCCCATCGGGAGTGTATACATATCCCGGTGGGCATACTTGCATTATTCGTCTGCTATATGGTTAAGGGTATGAAGCTGACCATAGGACGGGAGTAGATACACAATGGCATTCGGGAACATACGTAAGGCGTATAGTTATCTTAAGAAAAACGGAATAGAGGACACATTTTATGCGTCAATGGAGCGTCTTACGGATAAAAAGGAGTACTCCTATACGGAGCCGTCAGCAGACATTCTTCTTAAACAGCGCGAGAAGATATGGGATGATCCTGTTAAATTCAGTATAATCGTCCCTGCATACGACACAAAGGAGAGCTACATTGAGGCATGCATTGAATCTGTGCTCGCACAGACCTACGGCTGCTTTGAGCTGATAATCGCTGACGCATCCAAGCTGCCCACCGTAAGGAAGGCAGCGGGTAAGTACAAGGATCACAGGATCAAGTATCTTCAACTGTCCGAGAATAAGGGAATATCAGCTAATACCAATTCCGCAAGAAGACTTATAAACGGGAAATATGTCGGCTTGCTTGACCATGATGATGTGATCACGCCCGATTGCCTGTATGAATGCGCAACATACATAGAGAAGACATGTAAGGATGGCAGGGAGTGCGCTTTCCTTTATACGGATGAGGATAAGTGTGATGCCCAAGGAAAGAAGTTTTTCGAGCCTAATTTTAAGCCCGGCTTTAATCCGGATCTGCTGCTTACCAATAATTATATATGCCACTTTTTTGTCATCAAGGCGGAGCTTTTCAAGGAGCTTGGCTTAAGAAGCTTCTTCGACGGGGCGCAGGATCATGATCTGGTGCTTAGAAGCTTCGCTGCTACCAGAGAGCTGTCGGATGATAGGGAGATGGTATACGGGCATATCCCCAAGGTCTTATATCACTGGAGATGTCATGATGATTCGACCTCGTCCAATCCGGGAAGCAAGCTGTATGCTTATGAGGCCGGAAGAAGGGCGGTGTCGGATTACCTTAAGAAATCCGGTATTGCGGCGGATGTAATGCCGACGAAGCATAACGGCTTTTTCAGGATCAACTACAGGGATGAGCTCATATATCCGAAGAACGGCCCGGAGATAGCGCGCAAGAATGAGCTTACAGCAAGCGTAAGAGGTGCCATAGCGTACAACCTCTTTCTTAACAGGTATGATATAGGAGCCATCGGAGGCCCGGTCATAAGAGACGGTAAGATAACAGGCGGTATAATGGATTCTACCAAGACCTGCATATATGACGGCTTAAGCGTTAAATTCAGCGGGTATATGCACAGGGCAAAACTACAGCAGGATGCGTTGTATATTGATGTGCGCAATATGATGATACTGGACGATCTGGCATATCTTGCGGTTAAGATCGCTAAGGATGAGAAGCATCTGCATCTTTTTAACAGAGAGGCTATAAGTGAGCTTGAGCATAAGATAGAGACAAAGAGTATACGTTCCCCTTATGTGGATGTATCGGCCTGCCTTGCACCGGTTAATTACGAGGATATAGACTATCTTGATGCCGGAGTTGATCTGTCAAGGGAGATAAGCCTTGAAGGATATCTTCTGTACTATGATCCGGAATTTTTGCTGTAGGTGCGCCTTATGCCTGAATGAATTACTGTATGAAGACTACTGTCGTTATACCCAATTACAACGGAATAGATTACCTCAGGGATTGCCTTGAGAGCCTGAAAGAGTGCTCTTATGAGGACTTTAAGGTCATAGTTGTGGATAACGGATCAACGGATGGAAGCGCTGACATGGTAAGGGAGAGCTTTCCGGAATATACGTTGATAGAACTTACTTCCAATACGGGCTTTGCGTATGCGGTCAACAGAGGAATAGAGGCAGCGGATACAGAATATGTGCTCCTGCTTAACAATGATACGAAGGTAAGACAGCACTTTGTGAGTAATCTGGAAAAAGCGCTTGATTCGGATGAGAGGATATTCAGCGCAAGTGCCAGGATGTTAAGTATGGCAGATCCGGATATTATGGACGGAGCGGGGGATTACTATTGTGCTCTTGGATGGGCATATGCTTACGCTAAGGGCAGACCTGCATCCAAGGCAGGCAAAGCAAGGCGCATATTCAGCTCATGCGCCGGCGCCGCAATATACAGGAAGAGCATCCTGGATGAGATAGGGTACTTTGATGAAGCGCATTTTGCCTATCTTGAGGATGTGGATATAGGCTACAGGGCGCGGATAAAGGGATATGTCAATGTATACGAGCCCACAGCCGAGGTGCTGCATGCGGGAAGCGGTTATTCGGGTTCAAGATATAATGAATTCAAGGTGAAGCTAAGCAGCCGTAACAGCACATACCTTATCTGCAAGAATATGCCGATACTTCAACAGCTTGTCAATATGCCGTTTCTTATGACGGGCTTTGGCATCAAGACAGTGTTTTTTGTACTTAAGGGTTACGGGAAGGTATATATCAGAGGACTTTTAGAGGGGATATCGCTTGGGTACAGTAAAAGCGGCAGGGATAAGAAGGTAAGGTTTACTATACGTGAACTGCCGAATTATATATCCATAGAACTGCAGCTTCTTGCAGGCATCGTAAGGAGACTGCTGTAGCCTTATTGTTGCCGATATGAGGTATAATACCGGTCAGGTTGAACAAAAGAAGGTATTATTGTACAATACTTTAGGTGATGAGGGGAGTATAAGCGCGGGGAAAAAGGATGATCAAGGATAACCAGAAATACTTTAACAGATTACAGGTCCTTTTGGATGCAATAGTCGTAGCCGGCTCGTATCTTCTGTCATGGTGGATCAAATTCGAGGGTCCTTTTGCGGATACGGGTGCGGGAGCATACACGATGCAGTTTTATTTTTCTGCATTGTATTTTATTGTGCCCGGATATCTTGTTCTCTATTACCTTAACAAGATGTACACGCCTAAGCGTACAAGGAGGATAGAGACTGAGATAACACAGGTGTTCGGCGCGAACATTGGCGGTGCTTTCGTATTCTTAGTATGTATAGCTGTTTTTAAGATAAGCGATTTCTCAAGAGGACTGATAGCCATATATTCCGTAGTATGCGCCTTCTTCATGATATTCGAGAGACTTATCATAAGGTGGATATTAAGCCATATAAGGAGCAGAGGCTATAACATCAAGCATATACTGTTAATAGGGTATTCGAGGGCGGCAGAAGAATACATCAACAGGATCAAGGCCAATCCCCAGTGGGGATATGTGGTCAGGGGCATACTGGATGATAAGGTGCCCAGAGGTACTACATATAAGGGCGTTAAGGTAATAGGCTGTATAGAAAATCTCAGCATGATACTTCCGGTAAGCCAGTTGGATGAGATAGCGGTCACGCTGGCACTGTCAGATTACGACAGACTTGAAGAGCTGGTGGCCATGTGTGAGAAATCCGGCGTACATACCAAGTTCATTCCGGATTATAACAGCCTTATTCCCAACAGACCCTATACTGAGGATCTTAACGGCCTGCCGGTCATCAATATAAGGTATATACCCTTGACCAATACCTTCAATGCCATAATCAAGAGGGTATTCGATATAGTATGCTCACTGATCGGTCTGATCGTGCTTTCACCCTTCCTGGTGGCTGTGGCCGTAATCATCAAGTGTACCAGTAAGGGACCTGTTATATTCAAGCAGGAGAGAGTGGGACTTCACAATAAGTCCTTCAGTATGTATAAGTTCAGGACCATGTATGTACAGAGTGATGAAGAGGAGGCCAAGGGCTGGACGGTTAAGAACGATCCCAGAGTCACCGGAGTAGGAAGATTCTTCCGTAGGACAAGTATCGACGAGCTTCCCCAGCTTATCAATATCTTACGCGGTGATATGAGCATAGTGGGCCCCAGACCGGAGAGACCGCAGTTTGTCGAGAAGTTCAAGGAAGAGATCCCAAGATACATGATCAAGCATCAGGTAAGACCCGGACTTACGGGATGGGCACAGATCAATGGCTTCAGAGGGGATACCTCCATCCGTAAGAGGATAGATTACGATATATATTACATAGAGAACTGGTCCTTCAGGTTTGATATCAAGATAATCTTCTTAACCGTATTCAGAGGATTTATCAATGAGAATGCCTATTAGGGACAGATTAATGAAAGAGATTGGAGAGACTTAGATGGCAACCGGCAGAGTTAGCAGAGAAAGAGAAGAGGCTAGGAGAAGAGCGCAGGCAATAGCAAGGAAAAAAGCGAAAAAGCGTCGCCGTATACTTCTTCTGATGGCTGAGATAGTCGTACTGATGGGACTTGTAGCGGTGGTATGGTTCGTTAAGCAGGGAACCTCCATACAGAAGATCAAGATCAATGAAGCAGACATAGTTATGAATGAGAATGTGGCTTCCAATGTAACACTTAAGGGATATCGCAATATCGCCCTGTTCGGAGTAGATGCAAGAGATAAATCCCTTGGAAAAGGCAACCGTTCCGACACTATAATAATCGCATCCGTGAATGAGGACACCGGGGATGTCAAGCTTCTGTCAGTATTCAGAGATACCTACCTTAATCTGGGTAATGACACATACAATAAGTGTAATGCCGCATATGCCAAGGGAGGTCCTGAGCAGGCTATCAATATGCTTAACATGAATCTGGATCTTAACATAACGGACTATGTTACGGTTGGTTTTACGGGACTTGCCAAGATCGTGGATGCTCTCGGCGGGGTCACAATAGATGTAAGAGAGGATGAGATAGTTCATCTTAATAATTATCAGATAAGTATGGTGGGTAAGTCATCGGATAATGAGACATATTATGCCACGGAGGGTAAGGACTACACCGCTGTGACAAGCGCCGGTACTCAGACTCTCAATGGATTACAGGCTACCGCATACTGCAGGATAAGATATGTGGGTAATGACTTCATGAGAGCGGAAAGGCAGAGAACGGTCATAAGCAAGTGTGTAGAGAAGGCTAAGACCGTAGGACCTAAAGAGCTGGCAGATGCCTATGACGGAGTAAAGGATTATATATCCACATCTCTTGATTATGATGAGATAATAGAGCTTTTGGGCGGCATAAGCAGGTATACCATAGTTGCCGATGACGGCTTCCCCTTTGAATCTAACAGAGCCGGAGCCAAGGTTGGCTCTAAGGGAGCATGTGTTATACCGGATAATCTTGAAGAGAATGTGATACTTTTACAGAAATTCTTATTTGATAATGATGAATATACACCCTCTTCTGAGGTGGTTAAGTATAGCAGCCAGATATCTGCGGATACGGGATACTGATTTATGACGGATGTTATGATCCCGACTTACAAGCCGGATGAGGAGTTACTTAAGATACTTGAAAGCCTTAAGGAGCAGACGTGTAAGCCGGACAGGATAATCTTGATCAATACCGAGGAGAGATACCTTGAGGAGCTTTTTAAAAGAACAGGCTATGTTCCGGATAAAGAGCTTATAATGATACGCAATATCAAAAAGTCTGAATTTGATCATGGCAAGACCAGAGCCGAGGCAGCAGGGCTCTCCGACGGGGATATAATGATCTTCATGACGCAGGATGCTATTCCAGCGGACAGGTTCTTTATAGAGAATCTCATTCGTCCTCTCAAGGATGAGAGGGTAGCGGTAAGCTATGCCAGACAGCTGCCCAAGGAAGGCTGCAGTGTGGAAGAGCGGTACACGAGAGAATTCAACTACCCTGATAAATCGGTGCTTAAGGGAGCGGCGGATGTGGACAGGCTCGGTATTAAGGCATACTTCTGTTCCAATGTAAGCTGTGCCTACAGACGTGATGTATATGACAGACTTGGCGGCTTTGTAAAAAAGACGATATTCAACGAGGATATGATATATGCGGCCGGAGCGGTCAAGGCGGGCTATATGATCGCCTATAGCGCAGAAGCCAGAGTCTATCACTCCCATGATTATAATGCAGGGGAGCAGTTTAGGCGTAATGTGGATATAGGCATATCACAGGCGCAGTATCCTGAGGTTTTCAGGGGGCTTTCATCGGAAGCTGAAGGGAAGAAGCTTGTGCTTGCCACTATGGGGGAGTTGATACATACGAAGAATGTTCACAGGATTCCGCTTTATCTTGTCAGGATAATTAGCAGATATTGCGGATATCTTACGGGGAAGCATTATAAGAGACTTCCGGTTGGCTTGATTAAAAGGGTATCTATGAATCCCGGATATTTTACGGAGGAGAAGCAATGTGCGGAATAGTTGGATATGTAGGTAAGATGCAGGCGGCACCCATACTCTTGGAGGGATTGTCGAAGCTTGAATACAGAGGATATGATTCGGCAGGACTTGCTGTAAGGGATAAGGCGGGAAAGGTTCATGTGGTCAAGGCCAAGGGCAGACTTAAGGTGCTTTCCGAGAAGACCAATGACGGAGCGTCCTTAAAAGGTACCATAGGAATAGGTCATACCAGATGGGCTACGCACGGTGAGCCTTCCGAGATCAATGCTCATCCTCATGTATCTTCGTCACAGTCAGAGCATGGTATGGGGAGCGAACAGTCTAATGTAGTGGGCGTTCATAACGGTATCATTGAGAATTATCAGGAACTGAGGGAGAAGCTGCTTAGACATGACTATTCCTTCTATTCGCAGACGGATACGGAGGTAGCGGTCAAGCTGGTGGACTATTACTATAATAAGTACAATATAGGTCCCATCGATGCGATTGCCAAGACAATGGTGAGAGTGAGGGGTTCATATGCCCTTGCACTTATGTTCAGGGAACGCCCGGATGAGATATGGGTGGCGCGTAAGGATTCACCCATGGTCATCGGCGTGGAGAACGGAGAGACCTTTGTGGCATCGGATGTTCCGGCGATACTTAAGTATACACGTAATGTATACTATATAGGCAATCAGGAGATGGCGTGTCTTAAGGCAGGAGAGGTACACTTCTATAATCTTGACGGAGATGAGATAACCAAAGAGAAGACAGAGATAGAGTGGGATGCCGAGGCTGCGGAGAAGGGTGGATATGAGCACTTCATGATGAAGGAGATCCATGAACAGCCCAAGGCTGTGGAGGACACATTAAATTCTCTTATAAAAGACGGTAAGATCGACCTTAAGGATGTAGGTATTACGGATAAGGATATAGAGGAGTATAAAAGGATATATATCGTTGCTTGCGGCTCTGCGTGGCATGTGGGGATGGCAGCACAATATGTATTCGAGGATCTGGCTCATATTCCGGTAAGAGTGGAGTTGGCCTCAGAGTTCAGATACAGGAATCCTCTTCTTGATAAGGGGGATCTGGTGATAATAATATCCCAGTCGGGAGAGACAGCGGATTCTCTGGCGGCACTGCGTGAAGCCAAGAAAAGAGGAGCGACTACTCTTGGTATCGTCAATGTGGTAGGCTCTTCGATAGCAAGAGAGGCGGATCATATCCTGTATACCCTTGCGGGACCTGAGATAGCCGTGGCTACAACCAAGGCATACAGCACACAGCTTATCGCAAGCTATGTACTGGCGGTGCAGTTCGGATTTGTAAAAGGGATAGTGAATAAGGATGATTATGAGGAGTATATCGCATCCATGCTTACCATTCCCGACAAGATAGAGAAGATATTAAGCGATAAGGAAAGGCTTCAGTGGTTCGCAGCCAAGTATGCCAATTCCAAGGATGTATTCTTCGTCGGCAGAGGAATAGACTATGCCGCGTGTCTTGAGGGAAGCCTTAAGATGAAGGAGATATCCTATATACATTCCGAGGCATATGCGGCAGGTGAGCTTAAGCACGGGACCATAAGCCTTATAGAAGACGGCATACTTGTGATAGGAGTTCTCACACAGAATGACCTCTATGAGAAGACTGTGAGCAACATGGTAGAGTGTAAGGCGAGAGGCGCATTTTTAATGGGGCTTACCACCTACGGGCATTATGAGATAGAAGATACGGTGGATTTTGCGGTATATGTACCGAAGATAGAGGAGCATTTTGCGGCTTCTCTAGCCGTTATCCCGCTGCAATTGCTGGGGTATTATATAAGTATAGCCAAGGGACTGGATGTGGATAAGCCGAGAAATCTGGCTAAATCCGTTACCGTGGAATAATATAATAAGGCGTGATAACAGATATTAGATAATAGAATTATCACATATTGAACACAGTTTGTTCACAAACCGGAGCTATATTAACAATATAGCATCAAGGGACCGGTGAGAGATATCCGTAATGAAGATGATATCAATGTCCCGGAGGAGGAATTATGAACGATGAATATGATAGAAATGAAACAGGAAATGTATCTGGGAATGAAGTGAGAGGAACTTCTTCCGAGACAGGGGTATATTCCGCAAGACATTATGATTATACCGGAGGAACGGATAAGGCAACCTATACTACGGGAAGCACCGGCGGATATAACAGTGGTGAGCAGAGGACAAAGCCCGTAAGTAATGACTTCGGGACGGATAAGCCCGGAAAGGACAAGAAAAAGGGCAGCTTTGCCGGAAAGCTTTTTGCAACACTTGGGCTTGGAGTTGTATTCGGTCTGACAGCAGGCGTTACGCTTTTCCTTATGGGCAAGACCCTGCCGGGAACAGCCGCATCCGGCTCAGACAAAGTGATAACAGGCAACAGTAACAGCGCTGTTACGCAGGAGAAGGCTGATGAGGCTGCGATCACCGGCAATGCAGAGGACTTTGCAAGCAGCGCGGTTGAATCTGATTTTGAGACAGAAGCGGAAGGCTCCGCCGTTGCCGTAGTTACTGATGTATCGGATATGGTAGATGCAGCAATGCCTTCAATAGTCTCAATAACGGGAAAATACATCATAACAGGACAGAGCTTCTGGGGACAGATGTATTCGGAAGAGACTGAGGGAAGCGGTTCGGGCATTATAATCGGACAGGATGACGATAAGCTGTATATTGCGACCAATAACCATGTTGTTGAGGACAGTGAAGGGCTAAAGGTTCAATTCATAGACGGTTCGGATGCCGAGGCCACCATAAAGGGAACCGATGCGGATGTTGATCTGGCTGTCATTATAGTGGATATGGATGATTTAAGCGCTGAGACCAAAGAAGCCATCAAGGTTGCAGAGCTTGGCAATTCAGATGATATCAAGATAGGTGAGCCTGCGGTAGTAATAGGTAATTCACTCGGTTACGGGCAGACTGTTACATACGGAGTCATAAGCGCTGTAGACAGGACGCTTGAGATGGATGACGGTACGGTGTCCAAGGGACTGATACAGACGGATGCTGCCATTAATCCCGGTAATTCAGGCGGAGCTCTGCTTAATATTAACGGTGAGGTCATTGGTATAAGCTCAAGTAAGATAGGCGGATCGACAATTGACGGAGTGGGATTTGCCATTCCGATAACCTCAGCCCAGCCTATTTTAAGCGATATTGTTACAAGCGCAGATAGGACAAAGGTATCTGAGAGCAAGCAGGGATATCTCGGCATAGGCGGTCAGACAGTGACAGAGGAGGTATCCAAGATGTACGGATTGCCTGTCGGAGTACTTGTAAGACAGGTATATGAAGGTACCGGAGCAGCCGAAAGCGGACTTAAGCAGGGTGATGTGATCACGGCTATAGGCGGTAAGAGCGTAAAATCGATGGAAGAGTTAAAGGAAGAGCTTCAGTATTATTCTAAAGACGAAGTGATACAGATAACCGCTTCCAGACTGTCGGACGGATTATATACGGATATGACATTCGATGTACGTCTCGTAGATAAAAGTGCACTTGAATAGAAGAGGAACATATGGCTGAATACGAAGAGGTCTGCATGCTTTGCCGCAGAAGCGAGGACAAGGCAGGCAAGATGGTACACCTGATGAATAATATATGTGTGTGCCGGGATTGTCTTAACAGGACAATGGATGCTGTAAACAGTATCGATCTTAATAAAATGGGGTTAAATCCGGATTCAATAGCGGAATTCATGCAGGAGATAACAGGTGCTTCAGGCTCATTCTATAAGGATGAGCCTAAAGTGCGTGAAGAGAAGCAGGAGGAGAAGCCTGAGGATACGAATGCAAAGGATAACGAGGCTGTCACACCGGATGTGTATGATGAAGAGAAAAGCGATGAAAAGAAGGAAGCAGAGCCGGATAAGGGTAAGCCGGGAGGAACACCTATCGGCAATATATTTCAGGGTATCCCCAATATAAGCTTTCTTAATATGTCGGATCTTTTCGGAGGAGCGGAGCCGGGAAGACAGAGGGTGAAAAAATCAAAGGAACACAAGCCTATAATAAAGCTTGAGGATATACCGGCGCCCCATAAGATAAAGGAGCAGCTGGATGAATACGTGATCGGACAGGAGAAGGCCAAAAAGATACTTTCCGTTGCGGTCTATAATCACTATAAAAGAGTAGCCACGGATACAATGGACTCCATTGAGATAGAGAAATCCAACGTGCTTATGATAGGTCCTACGGGAAGCGGCAAGACATATCTTGTGAAGACACTGGCAAGGCTGCTTGATGTGCCACTGGCGATAACCGATGCCACATCCTTAACTGAGGCGGGATATATAGGTGATGATATAGAGAGTGTTGTATCCAAGCTTCTGGCAGCAGCCGATAATGATGTGGACAGAGCAGAGCAGGGGATAATCTTCATAGATGAGATAGATAA
This sequence comes from Lachnospiraceae bacterium UBA3826, assembly GCA_002393095.1. Taxonomy (GTDB): domain Bacteria; phylum Bacillota; class Clostridia; order Lachnospirales; family Lachnospiraceae; genus Colinaster. The sequence continues at coordinate 23,781 of DGII01000063.1, forward strand.
GATCGCTAAAAAGCACAATCACGGCTCAAGAGATGTCAACGGAGAGTCCGTACAGCAGGGTATGCTTAAGCTTTTGGAGGGAGCCAATGTGGAGGTTCCTGTCGGTGCGTCCAGTAAGACCGCCATGGTTCCCATGACTACGGTGAATACAAGGAATATCCTCTTCATATGCGGCGGCGCATTCCCGGATCTTGATGAGATCATTAAGCAGAGATTGCGGAAGAAGACCTCCATAGGATATGGCGCCGAGCTTAAGGATAAATATGATAAAGATAAGGATATATTGCAGCAGGTAACTGTGGAGGATATCAAGAAATTCGGTATGATACCCGAATTCATAGGCAGGCTTCCGATCATATGCACCTTGAAGGGACTTACGGAGGATATGCTCGTGCGTATTCTTAAGGAGCCTCGAAATGCGATACTCAAGCAATATGAAAAGCTGCTGGAGCTTGATGAGGTTAAATTATGCTTTGATGATGATGCGCTCGAAGCCATAGCAAAGAAAGCAATGGAAAAGGATACCGGAGCAAGAGCCTTAAGAGCTATAATAGAGGAGCTGATGCTTGACATCATGTATGAGATACCTAAGGATGATAATATCGGAAGGGTCACTATAACAAGAGATTATATCGAAGGAACCGGTGGACCGATAATCGACATCAGAAGTAATCTTGCGTCACTTCCTGAGAGGGATGAGCTTAAGGAGATCACGGAATAATGCTTCATATGCTTATTGCACCTGTAATAGTGGGACTTGATCACGTTATCAAAAAGTCCAGAGAGGATAATGATACTCCCTACGAGCTTCTTGACGGAAAGATAAGGATAATTACCTACCATAATAAAGGCGCTTTTTTAGGACACGGAAGCAAAAGACCCTTTTTAGTAACGGTCTTATCCGTATTCCTTACTGTGGTTATGGGGCTTGTCTTTGTATTTACCCTTACCATGAAAGGCCTTAAGCCTCTTAAGTTCGGCTTGGGGCTTTTACTCGGTGGTGCGTTCAGCAATACATATGATCGCATTAAGAAGGGTTATGTAACGGATTATCTGATCTTTTCAAAGGCTCCGGGCTTTATCAAAAATATAGTTTTCAATATATCGGATTTTGCAATAATTACAGGTGCTTTAATAAGTGCCTTATCTTAGATGTTGTGGTTTTTAGTATTATGGCTACAACATCTTGTTTTTTTGATTTAATAAATCCGTATAATAAAAGATACAATATCACACGCAATGAGTAACCGCCAAAAATGCAGGAAAACACAAGATATTGGGTGAGAAATTGCAAGAATGAGATTTTATCCCCAATATTTAGGTCAAAAATGCAAGATGAAATGCAATTATGAGCATAGTGTGAAATAGAGCTCTGTACAGACCAAATGATTGATTGTTTTGAAGAGGGAATATATAATTATGATTAAGACTTATCCACCGAGTTATTCCAAGCTTGTGGATAAGTATAAAGGACGATTTAACATTATGAAAAAACTGCAAAACAGCGTAAAAAAACTGTGGTATCTGTATCTTGTGGAGTTACTGCTCTTTATTCAGGCGTTGGTCTTTATTATATACAGAGATGACAGCTATATAGCAATTCATGATAATCTGGATCTATTCGTAGCTCATTTTAAGGTTATGAAGCTGCAGAATGCTTTTTTTGCCCATGATGTGACCCTGCCGATAGTTGGTGGGCTGGACAGAGATGTATTCGGGTCGGAATTCCTTCTGTACAATATATTGTATTATGTCTTCGAGCCTCTTGAGGCTTATTTTGCGGGATATGCCCTTAAGATACTTGTGGGACTCGTCTCCTTTAATATTCTTGCGAAGGATATATACGGCAGGGACTACGCAAGATACAGACCGCTTGCCTTTGTTATCGGTACGGCTTTCGGGATGATACCGGTATTCCCGACATACGGGCTTGCCTTTACGTCTCTTCCATGGCTTATATATATACTTCGAAGGCTTTATTATGAGAATGAGGTTAAGAAAAGGCTGCTCTATGGTATATTGCTCTTTGTATATCCGGTTCTGTCGTATTTCTCATATCATGGCTTTTTTATCCTGTGCTACATGTCGGTGGCCGTTATCATATTGTGGATACGTGACAGGAGATTTCCGCTTTCGCTTTTTTGGGGGATAATCATACTCAGTGCGGGATATATGACCTTTGAATACAGGCTTTTTAAGGCTATGCTCTTTTCGGATACAGTGACTATAAGGAGTTCCATGGTCTCGGCTTCACTTACCCCGTTAGAGGTAATAAAGCTTGCCTTTGACGGCTTTATTAACAGCCAGTTTCATTGTCAGGATTCCCATCTATATGTTATATTACCAATTAGTTTAATCACGATTATATTTACTAACGCTAAATACGTGTTAAAGAAGGAATATGGACAGATACTCAAGGACCCGCTCAATCTGGTCCTTGGCTGGATAATCCTTAACAGTCTTATATACGGTCTGTATGATTATGAGCCGGCCAGAACCCTTGTTGAGACGCTTGTACCCAAGCTTAAGGGCTTCCAGTTCGACAGAACGATCTACTTTAATGCATTTCTCTGGTATGCTCTTTTGTTCCTTATATGCAAGAGACTGTATGATACATCATTAAAGGCATGGGTGGCCATTGCCAATGTGATAGCAGTATTCGCCGCTGTTATAGTTATGTTCGAACCGCAGGTCTATAACGATTTCTACTATACGTGCTACAATCAGGCATATAAGCTTGTGAAGAACAGGGACACCAGCACCTTAAGCTATAGAGAGTTCTACTCGGAGGATCTTTTTGCACAACTAAAGAGGGATATCGGATACGATAATGAGTGGTCTGTGGCGTATGGAATGCATCCTGCTGTGCTTGAATACAACGGGATATATACACTTGACGGCTACATCGGAATGTACACGGAGGAATATAAGGAAAAGTGGAGAGAGGTCATTAAGCCGGCCCTGGACAGATCGCCTGAGTTTAAAAGCTACTTTGATGAATGGGGACCCAGAGCCTATATCTTTTCCGGTAACGGTGAGAATACATATGCTCCCCTAAGGAATATGGAGCCGGAAGACCATAACCTCTATATCGACGCAGATGCGCTTAGAGGCCTTGGATGCAGATACATATTCTCAAGGATAGAGCTTGACAATGCAAGGGACTTAGGGCTTTCGCTGCATGGCAAATATGAGGATGAGTCGTCTCCTTATGTGATATTCTTGTATGAATTGTGAACATGTGGTAATATCTTAAGGGCGGATACTTATTATGGCTTACCGCCTCGCGAGCCTCACACAATGTGCTCGGCATAGTGGATTTTATGGAAAAAGGGTGAAAAATGTCAATAAGAATACATAACTTTATGGGAAGATTCGGATGGGAGATGCAGAAGCGCTTTCCGATGCTTGCCTCCGGTGCATACCTTAAGCTTCAGTTTAAGGCAAGGGCTAAGAGCCAGAAGGCATATATAGATTACTTTAACGGAAGCAGTGAACCACCGCATCCGCTCATCGTGAATCTTGAGACCATCAACAGATGCAACAGCACATGTGAATTCTGTGCTGCCAGCAGGAATAATGAAAAAAGACCTTTGTGCAAGATGACAGACGAGCTTTTTAAGAGCATAATCGATCAGCTTGCTGACTGGGGCTTTAAGGGGCATCTGACTCTCTATGGCAATAATGAACCATGGATAGATACCAGAATAGTTGAATTTCATAAGTACTGCAGGGAGAAGCTTCCGGACAGCTTTATATTCATGTCTACCAACGGACTTCTGCTTGATATAGATAAGGTGAAGTCTATAGTTCCCTACATCGATCAGCTCATAATCAATAATTACTGTGATGATATGAAGCTTCATAAGAATGTACGGGAAATATATGATTATGTAAGGAGCCATGAGGACGAATTCGGTGATGTGGAGATCCTTATACAGATGCGTTATATCAAGGCTGTTCTGACTAACAGGGCAGGAAGCGCACCCAATAAGGCAGCTACCGATAAGGTGATAACGGAGACATGCCTTATGCCCTTTACAGATATGTTCATCTTCCCTGACGGAAGGATGGGAATATGCTGCTGTGACAATTATGAGAGGACCACTCTGGCAGATCTTAAGAAGGATACGCTTAAGGACGCATGGAACGGGACAAGGTATACTCAGTTAAGAAAGGCCATAAGTGAGGGAAGACAGAACTGGCCCTTCTGTAAGAATTGTGATTTCATAGATGCGGGACTCAGAATGGATGCCGTTAATGATGTGCTTAACGACAGACCCATGAGAGGCGCAAGGCAGACTATGTTCTCCAAAAATAAATGACGATTTGATCTGTGGATTAACATGATGATAATATCCAAGAGAGTGACTCTTGGATATTATTATATGTAGGAGAGATACGAATTAGGATGTTTGCAAAGTATAGACAGATGCATAAGTATTATTGGGATAGGCTTAAGACGGTCGGGCGAAATGGCAGGATACTTACAGCCTTTATCGCAGGGGCTCTTATTGCCCTTTTACTTGAGCTTACCGTTTTTAACATAACTGCGATAAGGGATATGGGTAATACTCCCATGGTTATAGGCAGTGATATATCGATCGGCGAGGACGGAAGCTATTCCACGGATACGGTCATTATAGATGACTATGTTAAGAATGTGTACATCGAGGATGTATATTACAGAGATACGGATTCATTTATCATGCAGGTTATGCTTACGGATGAAGGGGATGAATATGAATATTCGCTTCCGTATGAGAGAGTTGCAAAAGGGGTGTCCGGAAGCGGATATATCAATATATATCCATACGGCAGGGTGCACAGCATAAGAGTTGCCATAACAGTACCGGAGGGAACGGATATATCGGGGGGAAGGATATCGGTCAATGCCAAAAAGCCCTATGATATAAGATGGATAAGACTGGTTGCAGTGACGCTTTTTATCAGTATTACGGCATATTCCGCATTATATGGGTGGAGTATATATATAAGGCGCGGAGATAAAAGGCAGATCGCACTTGCGGCTGCTGTCTGTGCAATGCTCATTCTGCTGGGAAGATGGCTAAGCATAAGCAATGAACTTATGGTCGCCTGTCCGTGGCCGCATCATAAGCAGTATCAGGAGCTTGCGGAGGCTTTGGATAACGGAAGGGTGAGCCTTAATGAGCAGGCGGATCTAAGGCTGCTTGAAAAAGACAATCCTTATGACACAAATGCTCTGACGGCAGAGGAGATTCCGTACAATATGGATTATGCTTATTATAACGGCAAATACTATGTGTATTTTGGGATAGTGCCGGAGCTGCTTCTTTATTATCCGTATTATAAGATAACGGGACATCATCTGACTAACTATAATGCTGATTTTATTATGTATGCGATATTGGTAACAGGTGTATTCGTATGCATGTGGGAGCTGATGATAAGGTACGGATATCGGGAAAAGGAGAAAAAGAATGGTGTACCGTATCTGTATTATATCCTCATAAGTGTGTGCATATGTCTTTTTTCCAATATGGTATATCTGATAGCCAGACCCGATATATACAATATTCCCATAATATCTGCAGCAGCATTCGGATTCTGGGGTATCGGACTTGTAGCAGCGGCAGGTAATTCAAAGGGTAATTTAAGAAAGGCTTTTCTGTGCCTTGCAGCCCTGTCTCTTTCTTTGATTGCAGGCTGCAGACCGCAGATGATGGTCATCTGGTTTATGGCAGGATATATGCTCCTCTTAGAAGGAGATGCGCTGTCTGCCGATGGGAAGCCGACGCTTAAAAGGAGGCTCATTTTTACAAGAAAGACCATTGCGGATACGATCATCTTCTGTATTCCCTGTATCGCTGTGGCAATTGTTGTGTGCCTGTACAATTATGCAAGATTTGGCAATATTCTTGATTTCGGTGCAACATATTCACTTACCACCAATGATATGAATCACAGGGGATTTAATATTAACAGACTTCTTCGCGGAATGTACTGTTTTTTGCTGCAGCCTTCGGTAAGAGTGACGGACTTTCCGTTTATCGCATCTTCGGTCATTGATTCCGCATATATGGGGAAAAACCCCACAGAGTACACCTATGGAGGTTACTTTGCCACCAATGCGCTCCTTTTAGGAATGCTTGGTCCATTTCTTATCGGAAAGGATAGAGGGAAAAGCGTAAGATACGCGGTAGCGCTTTTGCTGCTCCTTGCGCTGGTCGTTGTCGGCTTTGATGTCAATGGTGCAGGGATACTATACAGATACACCTGTGATGCGGCACCCTTGCTGCTACTGGGGACAGCGCTTTCATGGCTGCTTATCTTTAAGGAGTACGGGCAGGTAAGGAAGTTTCAGGTTATATTCGTAATTGCTTTTTTTGCGGGTCTTTTCTATAGTATGTGTGTATTCATGGGAGGCGAGGGAAGTGTCAATCTTATGGATAACAGTCCGGTACTGTATGAGTCTGTGAGGCATTTATTCATGATTTAACGTATACGGGAGGAAACAGATGATATCTTCGAAGACATCCAAAATGTTGCGAGGGATAGCGATACTTATAGTGATAGCCAGCCACTACGCGGGGTGGATGTACGAGGAACCGATCCATCAGAAGGCTCATGACTTAATAAGTGTGATAGGCCCCTTCGGAGTCGATATATTCCTGCTGCTATCGGGATACGGCCTTGTTAAAAGCAGTGAAAGGAGCAGAAGGACAAAGCATAACAATTCGGGTATAAATACAAGCTTTGTGCTAAAAAGAGTGTTCGGAGCCTATATCCCCTGTGTGCTCTGTATGACGCTTATCAATCTGTATGACGGTACATGGAAGAGTGCATCTGCGGAGGGAGTGCTGAAAGACAAGATAATAGACGTACTGACAGCCCATGGCTTCTGGTATATGAATGTCCTCTTTGTAATGTATGTGGCTTTTATGCTAATATACCGGTTGGGGGGAGGATTAAGAGTAATACTGATAACCGCTGCGGTAATCGGACAGACATATTATCTGTACAGTAAGGGGTATGCGGATTTCTGGGAGGTATCCAATATGTCCTTCCTTATAGGTATATATGCGGCAGAGGCAGAGAGTAAGTGGCCGAATATTACGGAGCGAGTGATATATAAGCTTATCATAGGTCTTATTGGCCTGATCGGAGCGGTATATACATACGGTGGACTTAAGATGGCGGGAGGCAGAGGAGTTCCGGGTGCCTTTTCATGGGATATGGCGTTCGGTATCTTTTATACCCTTATCATACTCTGCATTGCACTTATGATTCCCACATGGAAGGGACTTGTGCTTACGACTCTGGGAGAGTGTTCGCTTTTCATATATATGCTGCACACTACGATGTTCTGGGCACTGGTATATAGATTTGAAGAAAAAGGCTATGCGGTTGCGGCTTCCATATCCGGCTTCATAACACTTGCCTTTGGAGTTTTGCTCGGAGTATTGTATAATAGTCTTACGGGGATGATAACGAGGAGATTGAAATGACAACTATAGGTAAGATCTTAAAAAGAACATCAGTCGTGGCAACGGTATCGATATTGACAGTAACGATGCTTACGGCCTGCGGTAAGGAGACTGCATTAAGTACTGACCAGGTGGTTATGCCGGAGATAGAGAGCATAGTGGAGGAGCCTGTTACTAAGGAGCCAGAGGCAGAGCCTACAGAGGAGGCAAAAGCTGAGGAAGTGAAGGATGAGGCTGATATAACTCCTGAAGCTGCCGATGAGGTTAAGGAGGTACAGGAGCTGAAGGTAGACTTAAGCCGCATAACGGCCTTTCCCGAAGCCAAGACAATGTACGCGGTAAGCAATGTCAATATAAGAAAGGGCCCAAGTACCGAATTCGAAGCCATTGGTATGATCAAGCTTGGAGAATCCGTTCAGGTAGTAGGCAGAGATAAGGACGGATGGTATGAATTTAATTACAAGGATGATATAGCCTTTGCCAGTGATGATTACTTAAGCGAGGATGTTCCGGTGATACCGACCCCGACTGTTGAAGCTGTGGCAGATGCCGCAGCACAGGCGGCGGATGCGAATGCGCAGGCTGCTTTGGTAACACAGGCGGCACAGGCTGCCGCAAGCGCCAAGACAGTGCAGGCACCGGCGGGGGTACTCATTATAGGTGATTCAAGGTGTGTTATGATGAGAGAGGCCACGAACGGTGGAGGCTGTTCATGGATATGCCAGAATTCCAAGGGCTATAATTGGTTGGAATCAACAGCCATACCTCAGGCAGATGAGATCGTAGGTAAGGGAACCAAGGTCGTCATATGCTTAGGCGTCAATGATGTGGGTAATGTCAATAAGTACGCGGCACTTGTGAATGTCAAGGCTGCCGAATGGGCGGCGAGAGGCGCGAAGACATATTATGTATCTGTTAATCCGGTATGGGAGAACGCATATGTGACAGAGGAGCAGGTTCAGTATTTTAATTCACAGCTTGTAGGGCAGTTAGCCGGCATCAAGTGGATAGATACGCATTCATACCTTATGAACAGTGGATACAGGCTTACGGATGGTCTTCACTATGACAATGAGACCAGTATACGAATTTTCCAGACAATAATAGGAAGTCTTTAAACAGGGGATTATTATGAGAAAGGCTATAGTGATAGGTGCCGGACCTGCGGGTCTTACGGCAGCATATGAGCTTCTTGACAAAGCAAAGGATATTGAGGTAACTGTACTTGAAGAGTCCGAGCATATGGGTGGAATATCCAAGACGGTTGAATACAAGGGCAACCGGATGGATATGGGCGGACACAGATTCTTCTCCAAGGTTGACAAAGTCAATGAGTGGTGGGATATGATGCTTCCTTTACAGGGAGAAAAGGCATGGGATTATAAGACCCTCGGAGTTGAAGTACCTCTTGGGAAGGGCGGACCCGATCCGGAGAAGGAAGACCGAACCATGCTCACAAGAAGGAGAGTGTCCAGAATATTCTTCAAGAGGAAATTCTTCGATTACCCAATCTCGCTTAAATTCGAGACATTGGCCAATATGGGGCTTGTCACGACTATTCAGGTCGGGCTGTCATATCTGGCAAGTGTACTTCACAAAAGGCCGGAAAAGTCTTTGGAGGATTTTTATATCAACAGATTCGGCAAGAAGCTTTACAGTATGTTTTTCGAAAGATATACCGAGAATCTGTGGGGGAGACATCCCAGTGCGATAGCTCCGGACTGGGGCTCACAGCGCGTAAAGGGTCTGTCCATAGCGGCTATCGTCAAGGATATGTTCGGTAAGATCATGCCGGGCAAAGAGAACAGGGAAGTGGAGACCTCGCTTATAGAGAAGTTCAAGTATCCCAAGTTAGGACCCGGTCAGTTATGGGATGTGACCGCCGACGAGATATTAAAGAAGGGCGGAGAGATACTTAAAAATCACAGGGTAACAGCCGTGATAAAGGATGAGAACGATCATCTTACCGGCGTAAAGGCTATGACTCCGAGCGGGGAAAAGGAATTTAAGGGCGATATCATAATTTCTTCCATGCCTGTTAAGGATCTCGTGGCAGGGATGAACGATGTTCCTGAGGATATGAGGAGCATAGCGGACGGTCTGCCTTACAGGGACTATATTACTCTCGGTGTGCTTGTGCCGAGGCTTTTGCTTAAGAATAAGACAAAGCTTAAGACCATAAGCGATATAATCCCGGATAACTGGGTATATGTGCATGACAAGGGCATAGAGATGGGACGTTTCCAGATATACAACAACTGGTCGCCTTATATGATAAAGGACATAGAGAATACCGTATGGATAGGTCTTGAATATTTCTGTTACGAAGGCGATAAGTGGTGGGAAATGTCTGAGGATGAATTCGCGGATTTTGCTATAAAGGACATGATCAATCTCGGACTTATCGCAGACAGAAGCGATGTGATAGACTATCATGAGGAAAAGGTCAAAAAAGCCTATCCAGCATATTTTGATACATATTCGAGGATGGATGAGCTTACCGAATATCTAAGCGGTATTGATAATCTGTATTGTGTGGGACGTAACGGACAGCACAGATACAATAACCTCGACCATTCAATGTGTACATCTTTTGAGGCCGTGAATAATATCATCACGGGAAGAAAGGATAAGAGTAATATCTGGTCAGTCAATACAGAGACCGGATATCATGAGAGTAAATAGATCGTTAAGTTATGGCAGACAGAAAATATGAAATGGACATGTGCAGCGGTCCAATACTTGGCAAGATACTTCTGTTCACACTTCCACTTATAGCATCGGGAGTGTTGCAGCTTTTATTCAATGCGGCTGATATGGTGGTGGCCGGACGCTTTGCCGGAAGTGTTGCACTGGCTGCCGTAGGTGCCACAAGCTCGCTTATCAATCTTCTTATCAATGTATTCCTGGGGCTGTCTGTGGGATCGAATGTTGCCATAGCTCACTTTTACGGGGCGAGGATGGACAATGAGGTATCCGAGACGGTCCATACCTCAGTGCTGCTGGCTCTTATAGGAGGAGTGGCACTGTGTCTTATAGGATTCTTTGCGGCATCCCCGATGCTTATGCTGATGGGTACGCCTTCTGAGGTTCTTCCGCACTCGGTTGCATATATGCGCATATATTTCCTTGGTATGCCGGTAATGCTTTTATATAATTTCGGCGCTGCCATTCTGCGTGCCGTGGGTGATACCAGAAGACCGCTGTATTATCTTACTCTTGCAGGGGTTATCAATGTGATCCTTAATGTGATCTTTGTGGTCGTATTCCACCTCGGTGTGCGGGGGGTGGCCTTTGCTACTATAATATCGCAGGCGGTATCGGCACTTTTAGTACTTCGGGTTCTGGTAAAAAGCGACAGTGTGATAAAGGTTGAATTCAGCAGGCTTACCATACACAGGGATAAGCTTATTCGCATTGCAAGAGTCGGACTTCCGGCGGGCTTTCAGGGTTCTCTTTTTTCCATATCCAATGTGCTCATACAATCATCCGTCAACAGCTTCGGAGCTATCGCCGTGGCCGGCAATACAGCCGCCATGAATCTTGAGGGCTTTGTATACAATTCCATGAATGCCTTTCATCAGACCGCCATAAGCTTTACGGGACAGAATATGGGCGCAAGGCAATACGGAAGGGTGAAGAAGATCATGTATACCTGCCTTTCCTGCGTTTTCGTGACAGGGGCGCTTCTTGGACTTATATCCTATGTCTTCGGCGGTCAGCTTTTGTCCATTTATTCAGAGGACGCCGGAGTGATAGATTACGGACTTAAGAGAATGGGCGTTATTATGTTAACCTATTATCTCTGCGGTATGATGGACGTAATGGTAGGAACCTTAAGAGGAATGGGCTATTCCATAATGCCTATGATAGTATCCTTAATGGGAGCCTGCGTATTCAGAATCATATGGATATTTACCGTTTTTACCATCGTGCATACTCCTACATGTCTCTACATTTCTTACCCCATTTCATGGGGGCTTACCTTCGCTGTGCATTATATATGCTTTGTATTTGTAGCGGGAAGGCGCCTTGGAAAATAGAGGGCCCTCTATGCATTGTGCACAAAAAAGAGCACACATCATCCTCTGAAATTGTCAAGAAGTAAAAAATGTGCTTGCGAAAGTAAAAGATTTCCATTCAAAGAGTCGAAAAATTGATTTATATTTTTTATATGCGATATACATATTGCATAGAAGAAGGATTGTTATGAAAAAATTATTGACCTTCATCTTTGCCTTTACGATGCTGCTAACGGCATCGGGCTGTGGAAAGTATAAAGAAAACTGGGCTTACATACATGATCCGAAGGTAACGGTATTGTCTCTGTCCGATGACGGAAAGGCCATATATAAGGGGACGAAGTACAGCTATACTAAGGATGATTCCTATATAGACCTTAAAGGGAAAGACGGAAGTGAATTAAAGCTTCGTTATATAGCTGATAAGGACGGGATGATCCTTTATGAGAAAAGCACATATACCTTTGACGGAGAAGGCACTCCCGATGGAATAACGGGTGTATGGAAGCAGGATAACGGATGGGTGTACAGATTCACCGAGAAGGGTACATTCAGTGAGGAAGACATCTTTTACGGGCATTATATCGTAGATGAGGAGAATTCCACCATAAAGCTTATGTATGATGAACCCATAGAGGATGCGATACTGTATTATGAGTTAAAGGGCAATGAGCTTATAATAGACTATCCCTGGCCCATGGTTAAGACTGAGGAATGATATGGTCATAAGCGCATTAAAGGGGCGCTTATTGATAGATGTGGCGGCATAGGGTCGTCACGCTCACACCAATTTTCATTTAAGGAGGTATATTATGAAAATGAAACGTGTAGTTTCTACGCTGTTGGCAGGCGCAATGGTTCTGTCTCTTACAGCATGCGGCAGCAGTGCAGCACCGGCAGCCGATACGGCAGCACCGGCAGCAGACACGGCAGCACCCGCGGCTGATGCAGCGGCACCGGCAGCAGACGCAGCAGCAACAGACACTGCAAGCGCAGGGGAGCCCATTACACTCAATATGTGGTGTATCGCAACAGAGAGTGATTCTAACAGACACTCTTATGAGGAAGCAATTAAGGAAATGGAAGCTGAATTCCCCGATGTAACTCTTAACTGGGAAGCATTCGAGAACCAGTCTTACAAGACCAAGATCAAGGCTGCTGTTTCTGCAGATGAGATGCCCGACATCTTCTTCACATGGTCTTGCGCATTCCTTGGTGATTTCGTAGATGCAGGAAAGGTTTACTGCCTTGATGACGCATACCAGAATTACAAGGATGAGCTTCCTGAGGTTATGCTTGGTAACTCTACATATGGCGGCAAGCACTATGGTGTGCCGCTTACAATGAACATTGTAGGTCTCTTCGCTAACATGGATCTTC
>DGII01000118.1 GCA_002393095.1 Lachnospiraceae bacterium UBA3826
AGAATTAGTTGATGCTATGGCTAAGTCAGCAGGTCTTACCAAGAAGGATGCTGAGGCAGCACTCAAGGCTTTCACAGAGGCTGTTACAAAGGCTCTTAAGAAGGGTGACAAGGTTCAGTTAGTTGGCTTTGGTACATTCGAAGTTACCAAGAGAGCTGCAAGAGAGGGTAGAAATCCTCAGACTGGTGCTGTTATGAAGATTAAGGCTTCTAAGGCTCCTAAGTTCAAGGCTGGTAAGGCTCTTAAGGACGCTGTTAACTAATATACAGCATATCGGAACGTTAAGTTCAGGGGTAAGTACCGCGGTACTTACCCTTTTTTATATGTATTGCCGCAACACATATGGTATAATGATATTAGTGTTCGGAATGGTGGATTATTATGAGACTTGATAAATATCTTAAAGTATCCAGATTGATCAAAAGGAGAACTGTGGCCAATGAAGCCTGTGATGCCGGAAGGGTCCTTATTAACGGTAATGTGGCCAAGGCAGGGACCAATGTAAAGGTGGGCGACAGGATCACCGTTATGTTCGGCAATAAGGAAGTCAATGTCGAGGTCATCGCAGTGGAAGAGACCGTTAAGAAGGAAGAAGCAGGGAGCCTGTACAAGTATATATGAAGAATAAGTATCTCATAAGAAGTTCCAAAAAGAAGCAGAACCGGGTATCGGTCATCCTCATAACTATAGTCCTTATAATGCTTATAATAGTCGTGTCCGTAGGTAAGTACAATATAAGCAAGCGTCAGGCGGAATATGACAAGAAGGAAGCCAGACTTATAGAACAGATCGAAGAGGAGAATAAGAGAGCCGAGGAGATATCTGAATATGAGAAGTACACCAAAACCAAGAAGTATGCGGAAGAGGTGGCTAAGGAGAAGCTTGGTCTTGTGAAGGAAGATGAGATCATATTCAAGGAGGAGTAAAGGGATATATGCTCAAGGGGGTTAAGCTGGCCTTGGACAAATTCCATATGATAGATGAAGGAGACAGTGTCGTTGTGGGAGTGTCCGGCGGTGCTGATTCTGTTGCGTTGCTTTTGCAGCTTGCAGAGTATAGTAAGCAGTTAGACTATACACTGCAGGTTTTTCATTTGAATCATATGATAAGGGATGAAGCCGATCACGATGAGACCTTCGTAAAGGAACTGTGCGAAAGACTTGAAATCCCTTTTTTTTGTGCCAAAGAGGATGTGCGTATGCGTGCGGACATATGGCATATGTCCGTGGAGGAGGCCGGCCGCAGGATAAGATATGAGAAAATGAGAGAACTTGGTGCGGACAAGATAGCGGTGGGTCATCATGAGGATGATCTGGCAGAGACCGTGCTTATCAATATGTGCAGGGGAACAGGACTGCACGGTATGGTGGGGATCGCGCCGGTGCAGGATGATATCATCAGACCGTTTATATATATGACAAGAAGCGAGATAGAGGATTATCTTACGGATATAGGACAGACATATTGCAGGGATGTGACCAACGAATCCACGGATTACACAAGGAATAAGCTTAGATTGGACATTATTCCGGAGCTTAAGAGCAGAATCAACGAAAGGTCGGTAAGACATATCGCAGCCATGGCCGGCGATATGTATGAGATAGAAGAGTATATAGATGAAGAGGTCAAGGGGTATTATGACAGATGTATCATAAAAGAAGAGGATGACAGCATTGTCATATCGCTTGCGGACTTAACTGAACTTAAGCCGTTTATTAAGAGGGAACTGCTACTTATGGTACTTGAGAAGCTCACTCCGAGACGCAAGGACATATCCAGGACGCACGTGGACATGATCACTGACATATGCAGTCTGGAGGGGGAGAAGACACTTGATCTGCCCTATGACCTTAATGTATGCAAGTCCTATGATGAACTTAGACTCACGGTAAGGAGAGAGCCGGAGGAAGGAAGCTTAAGCGAGCAGGAACAGGTTGATATCAAGGTCCCGATGCTTACACGAGGAGAAGGCTGGACGGGGGATATCGATTCGAAGACGCATATCACCATGCGCGTCATGTCATTAAGCGGTAAGAGCGAAATACCGCACAACACATATACTAAGTGGTTTGATTATGATAAAATAGACTGGTCCGGGTTGTGTATAAGGAACAGAAGGCCGGGTGACTATATAACGATCAATGATAAGGGAGACAGGAAATCCCTTCAGGATTATATGGTGAACGAGAAGATAGAGAGGGGCTTAAGGGACACGCTTCCACTTCTTGCGGACGGCAGCCATATACTGTGGGTGATCGGTCACAGGATAAGTGAGTACTATAAGCTGGGTAATGAGAGTAAGAGGATTCTTGAGGTCGAGATAACAATAGAACAGTAAAAAGGAGAATCAAAATGGCAGAACATGTAGAGGTAATGCTTACAGAAGAAGAAGTGGATAAGAAGATCAAGGAGCTGGGAGAGAAGATAAGCGCCGACTATGCAGGCAGGCAGGTGCATCTTGTCTGTGTACTTAAAGGCGGAAGCTTTTTCATGTGTGAGCTGGCCAAAAGGATAACCGTTCCGGTATCGCTTGATTTCATGAGTGTATCAAGCTACGGCGGAGATACCAAGTCAAGCGGCGTGGTAAAGATAGTCAAGGATCTTGACGAGCCACTTAACGGTAAGGATGTGATTGTCATAGAGGATATTGTGGATTCCGGAAGGACACTAAGCTACCTGCTTGAGATGCTAAGTGACAGGAAGCCTAACAGCCTTAAGCTGTGTACGCTTC
Organism: Lachnospiraceae bacterium UBA3826; assembly: GCA_002393095.1. GTDB lineage: Bacteria > Bacillota > Clostridia > Lachnospirales > Lachnospiraceae > Colinaster. The sequence continues at coordinate 2,732 of DGII01000118.1, forward strand.
TTGATAAGCCGGAGAGAAGAGTTGTGGATGTTAAGGTGGACTATACGGGATTTGCCATACCGGATGAATTCGTGGTGGGATATGGCCTTGATTATGACCAGAAGTATCGTAATCTGCCTTATATCGGTGTTGTGAAGTTTGATTAAAGGAAATCGTAAGGAAAAGCAATATCAATGAACAAATCTAACAGAGTATTTAACTTTTATTTTGTATTGATCCTAGTGGCTGCGCTTATGATGGTGTGGTATGCATCCAATAAGGCTGCATCCCAGATATATACCAGAGGCGGTTTTGAGGCGGATCTTAAGGCAGGCAATGTCTTAAGCGTAGAGATCAATCCCAATACGGAAGTACCTACAGGTGTGCTTGATATAGGATTTACCAACGGTGAGCACAGGGAGCTTAATGTAACGGATGTTAATGAGATACAGGAGTTGCTTAAGAGCTATGATATCGATCCTGTGGTTCAGGATGTTCCCAGAGAGAGTCTCATCATATCCTATGGTATACCGATCTTATCGATAATCGCAATCGTAGTACTTCTGTTCTTTATGATGAATGCCGGTGCCGGCGGAGCAGGCGGCGGTAAGATGATGAACTTCGGTAAGAGCAGAGCCAAGCTTGACACAGATACCAAGACCAAGCTTGACGATGTAGCGGGTCTTAAGGAAGAGAAGGAGGATTTGGAGGAGATCATTGATTTCCTTAAGGCACCGGATAAGTATACCAAGGTAGGAGCAAGGATTCCTAAGGGTGTATTGCTTGAGGGTGCTCCGGGTACAGGTAAGACCCTGCTTGCCAAGGCTGTTGCGGGAGAAGCCAATGTGCCTTTTTTCTCCATATCCGGTTCTGACTTCGTAGAGATGTTCGTGGGTGTGGGTGCATCCAGAGTGAGGGATCTCTTCGCGGATGCGAAGAAGAATGCACCCTGTATAGTATTCATAGACGAGATAGATGCTGTGGCAAGGCGACGCGGTACAGGCATGGGCGGTGGTCATGACGAGAGAGAGCAGACCCTTAACCAGATGCTTGTGGAGATGGACGGATTCGGTGTCAATGAAGGCATCATAGTGATGGCAGCGACCAACAGAGTAGATATACTTGATCCGGCGATATTAAGACCCGGAAGGTTTGACCGTAAGATATCCGTAGGTGCGCCTGACGTAAGAGGCAGGGAGGATATACTTAAGGTACATGCAAGGAATAAGCCTCTTGCAGAGGATGTGGATCTTAAGCAGGTAGCTCAGACAACAGCCGGATTCACAGGCGCAGATCTTGAGAACCTCCTTAATGAATCGGCTATACTCGCAGCCAGAGAGAACAGGGCTTATATTACCATGGAGGATATACGCAAGTCCTTCATCAAGGTGGGAATAGGAGCCGAGAAGAAGAGCAGGGTAATCTCCGACAAGGAGAAGAAGATCACGGCATATCATGAGTCAGGACATGCTATCCTGTTCCATGTGCTTCCGGATATGGACCCTGTATATACCATATCTATCATTCCCACTGGTTCGGGAGCGGCGGGTTATACCATGCCTCTGCCTGAAAAGGATGAGATGTTCTTGACCAAGGGCAAGATGCTTCAGGATATAATGGTACTCTTAGGTGGACGTATCGCTGAAGAGATAGTGTTCGGAGATATCACGACCGGAGCATCCAATGATATTAAGCGAGCCACAAGAGAGGCACGTAAGATGGTGACTAAGTACGGAATGTCTGAGAATATCGGTGTCATCAATTATGATGATGAAGACGAAGAGGTATTCATAGGAAGGGATCTGGCACATCCCAGAAGCCACAGTGAATACATCACAGGAGAGATAGATAAGGAAGTTAAGGCGATAATAGAAGACTGTTACAGGAAGGCAAAGGACATAATCTTAGAGAACAGAGATATACTTGAGAGAAGTGCGGCACTCCTTATAGAGAAGGAGAGGATATCAAGGGAAGAATTCGAAGCGCTCTTTGTCGGCGCATAAGGTGGGGTAAATGGAAAGCAGCAGACTGATATATTCAGACACAACCGATGAATACATATCCAACGTAGAACCGGGAGCAGGCGAAGCGATAAGCATAAGGCTTCGTGTTCCCCGTAAGGTAACGGATAAGGCACAGATCATAGTCAATGATGAGATAATCACCATGAAGAGAAAGAAGAGAAACGGTGATTATGAGTTCTATGAAGCTAAGATCACTCTAAGTGCCGAGATGATCAGATACTACTTCAGGGTGACGATCAAGGGTGAAGACTATATCTATGATCATCGCGGTGCAGTGCCGGAATCGGGCAATCCCAAAGCAATAGATGAAGAATGCTTCTTCAGTGTGATACCCGGATTCAAGACTCCGGACTGGGCTAAGGGAGCGGTATTCTACCAGATATATGTAGACCGCTTTTATAATGGTGACAAGACCAATGATGTACGCACGGGTGAGTACAGATACCTTGATAAACTTACTGAAGCCAAGAACTGGAATGATCCCATAGACAGCGGTCTGAACGAATTCTATGGCGGGGATCTGCAGGGTATCATAGATAAGCTGGATTATCTTAAGGAGCTCGGAGTGGAGGTGCTCTATCTTAACCCCATATTCGTCTCGCCCTCCAATCATAAGTATGATACGACGGATTATGACTATATTGATCCGCATTTCGGTGTGATACGTCATGATGAAGGAGCGATACTTGATTCACCTCTTAAGGGCAATACCGAAGCGACAAGATTCATAAGCCGGATAACAAGCAAGGAGAATCTGGAAGCATCCAATGAGCTTTTCTGTAAGCTTACAGGAGAAGCTCACGCAAGAGGAATGAGAGTGATCCTCGACGGAGTGTTCAATCACTGCGGCTCATTCAATAAGTGGATGGATGCAGAGCGTATATACGAGAATGTACCTGATTATCCCAAGGGAGCATATATAGCTAAGGACAGTCCCTACCATGATTATTTTACCTTCGGAAGCAAGGGAAGCTGGCCGTATAATGAGGATTATGAAGCATGGTGGGATTATAAGACACTGCCTAAGCTTAATTACAGGTGTAAGGAGCTGTATGATCATATCCTTGCGATAGGTGCAAAATGGGTATCGGAACCATATAATGCCGACGGATGGAGACTTGATGTGGCAGCGGACCTTGGCCCCGACAGTGAGACCAATCACGCATTCTGGTCAGACTTTAGAAGTAAGGTCAAGGAGGCTAATCCGGAAGCCATAATCCTGGCCGAACACTACGGAGATGCCTCACCATGGCTTAGAGGCGGTCAGTGGGATACCGTGATGAATTATGATGCCTTCATGGAGCCGGTGACGTGGTTTTTGACAGGAATGGAGAAGCACAATGATGAATATAAGCCGGAGCTTATAGGAGACACCGATGCATTCTGGGACAGTATGGCACGTAACGGTGCGAGAATGTCTACACCTTCCTATCAGGTGGCAATGAATGAGCTGAGTAATCACGATCATTCGAGATTCCTGACAAGGACCACTCATGAAGTGGGACGCATGGAGAAGCTTGGCAGAGCTGCAGCGGAAGAGAAAGCTGACAAAGCAGTGCTTCGACAGGCTGTTGTCATGCAGATGACTTGGGTGGGTGCACCCACGCTGTATTACGGTGATGAGGCCGGTGTAGCCGGATTCACAGACCCGGATAACAGGCGTGTATATCCATGGGGTAATGAAGATAAGGAGCTTATAGAATTCCATAAGGCGGCAATAAGGCTGCATAAGGAGAGTCCTGAGCTGAAGCGCGGTTCCCTCATGAGGCTTCCCGTACCTAAAGGCTCTGTTGCTTATGCGAGGGTATATAAGAAGGAAGCATCTGTCGTAATAGTCAACACCATGAACGTGGATATGGAGTATAAGATACCGGTAAGCCTGCTTGGTATAGGATACGGTAAAAGATACCTCACTAAGCTTATCACAGACCGCGGAGGATACAAGGCAAAGGGAAGAAGCTATAAGGATAAGAATGGTGTGATCGTAGTTAGAGTTAAGGCCGGCGGAGCCGTTATACTAAGACACAAGAGAATGTGGGCAAGACACAAGGCGGAGAACACCCTGCCGGAAGTGAAGGAAAAGGAAAAGGGAAAGTGATTGCGTGGAAGAAGTAGTACGTGACAGGACAGAATGGAATAAAAGAATAGCAAGGATGAAGCGTGAGCAGAAGAAAGCCAGAATGAGGCAGAGACTTCTGCTCATTGTCGGTGTACTTGTAATATGTGCAGCAGCCCTCTTAATAGTGGTGATTAAAAAGAGTCAAAGGGATACCACTGGAGCAGGTGCCGCACAGGACGTAACGGTGGCAACGGCAGATACGACGGATAACGGGCAGGGGATCAGGATAGATACACAGGCATCTGTTGCCGAATATGATGATACCGTAGGGATAGATAATGCCCGGCCGCTCTATGTGAATAACAAAAGCTATTCCTATAAGGAGGCGGATACTCCGGAGTACCTTACCGGTGAGAATATGACAAGCACTCATGCAATACTTGTGGATGTGGATAACGGGCTGATCACGGGAGCCGTAGATCACAAGGCAAGGATATATCCCGCTTCCATGACCAAGATCATGACTCTGCTTGTAGCAGTTGAGAATACAACGGATTTTAAGAAAAAGGTGAAGGTCTCTTCTGATGCCACCAATTATGCGTACAGTAAGAAGTTAAGCGCGGTTAATTTCGACATAGGTGAGGAAGTGACCATAGAAGATCTCTGTTATGGGACAATCCTTCCATCGGGAGCCGATGCGGCAGCCGAGCTTGCCATACAGACTGCGGGCTCAATGGATGCCTTCGTCGATATGATGAATGAGAAGGCTAAGGCCCTTGGCATATCGGATACTACGCATTTTGCCAATGTATCGGGCTCACATGATGACAATAACTATTCCACATGCTACGACATGGCTATAATCATGAATGCTGCCATGGACAATGAATATTGCAGGAAGGTGCTGTCGGAGCATAGGTATACGACAAGTGCTACCGCAGAGCATCCGGATGGTATAGAGATATCCAACTGGTTCCTGCGACGCATAGAGGATAAGGATACGGGTGGTGAAGTGATAGGTGCCAAGACGGGCTTCGTTGTGGAATCCCGTAACTGCGCGGCAAGCTATTATACATCCGCAACCGGCAGGAATTATATAGCCGTTACCGTTAATGCGCACAGTGCATGGCGATGCATATATGATCATGTAGACATATATAAGAACCACACGCAATAAGTGTACTTAAACGATTAAGATTGTGCACTATGCACAAAAAACATGGCTATGATTTGTAAATTTTGTTTAAGAAAAGTATTGTTGTACAGGTAAGGTTGGATTATTATACTAGATGTAACCCCCCAATACATTTTGTAGTTTTTTGCTATACCCCATAAGAAAGAAATACCTTC
>DGII01000005.1 GCA_002393095.1 Lachnospiraceae bacterium UBA3826
ACATGCACTAAAAAGAATAGAGAGGTAATGATATGAAAAAGAGAGTTATTGCAATCGTAGTTATGGTAGTACTTGTAACGTCTTTAGTAGCATGTAGCAGCACACCTGCATCTAAGACAGAGACCGCAGCAAAGTCTGCAGAGGAAACCAAGGTGGAAACACCTGCAGAAGTACATACTCATCCTTCGGATGATGAATTGTATGAGGCTGCAATTGCCGCAACAGAAGAACCTTCAGTTGTAATTGATGGAATAGACTTTTCATCTGCCAAACAACATAGTTATGAGCAAATTATATCAGAACAGGCTAAGTATGATACATTAAAAGTGTTTGTTGTACGTGATGTTTATGGTGAATACGAAATCGAGACAGTACTTTCGGATGGCGATTCACTAATTTGTGATGATGCAGGCACTTACGAATTCATATTTTACACACCTAGAACGATAAATAAGGCAGTTCAGGAGAGTGAGAGAAATATGGAGGGATATTCATTTATTTTCGAAACATATGAAAATTTGGCTGCATCTGGATTGTTAACTAAGAAATGCGACAACATTCCTATAGGTATTACTGTGAGATATGAGGATGGTACAGAAGAATCTATTACCATATACGTAACTAAAACGAAATAATCGGGAAATATATTGCTAAATATACTGTCAAAGAGACTAGGAGTTAATAAATTTGTGGAATTTGCGCAATTTTATATTAAAAATGAAAAATAATACTTGCTTATTTATACAAATAGTCTAATAATAGGTTAAGGGGTAGTCTATTGTGGGGATATAAATGAGAAAGGAAATGTAGGGTAATGAAAAAAACTAAACAGAGAACAATCAAAACAGCGCTTGTTATGATCATGATCCTTCTGGTTGCTGTTCCGCTTGTTATCCAGACCATCGTAAGTGTGAAGAACACAATGTCGGCGGGAACCGAGAATGCGTATGAGGTCAATGCGGCACAGGCGTCAATAGTGGAGGAGAGGATCAATGATATCATGGCCACTAATCTGGAGGCCATCAAGATATTCGCGGCAGCGCCTTCGACGCTTGCTTATCTTAAGGGAGAGGCAGCTACAGAGGCAGACGGACAGGCGATAATAGCCCAGTTACAGACGATCGATGAGACTCTTGCGGACGGCAACTCAACTGCTCTTGCAGGGGCTGACGGAATGCAGGTATTAAGATCTACGGGTAATCTTGTGGATGTATCTGACAGAGAGTATTACAAAGAGGCAATGCAGGGGCATACATTTATCTCGGATATGAATATATCCAAGACAACAGGTAAGTGTATATCCACATTCGCAGTACCCGTATTTGATACAGATAAGAAGACTGTTATAGGTATGGTTCAGCGTAACTATGACCTTTCTGTTCTTCATGACCTCTTGGCAGAAGAAGTTACTCAGAACAGGCAGGAGATCGTAATGGTTGATAGAACCGGTACGGTCGTTGCCCACTCTCTTAGGGAGCTTAATGTGGAAGATCCGGAGAAGCAGGATCAGAATCCTTTCTATACGGATTCAAGAGGTGATAAGACTTACGGTGAGTATACATCGGATTTCATGGGAGATACATGGATCATTTCATGGATTAAGCTGGATGTATGCGGATGGGTAGTTGCTTCCTGCCGTATTAAGGAGGAAGCCCTCAAAGCGGCATATTCAACATTGATAATCCAGATTCTTATTACAGTAGTATTCATGGTTGCCGGTGCGGTAGTTGCACTGATATATTCCAAGAGGATCGCAGATCCGCTTCACGATGTGGATGAATCCATCGCGGCTCTGTCTAACGGTGAATTCGCCAATGTTCCGCCGGTAGATCGTAATGATGAAGTCGGACGAACTATGGACAGCACCAAGAAGGTTGTGGACACTCTTAAGGATATCGTATCCAATATCAAGAGTGAAGCAAGTACCATGGACAGCGCGTCTGTTCAACTGGCCAATATGTCAAGTCAGATGTCTCAGGTGACATCGGATGTTGCCAACTCAGTACAGGAGATCGCAGAGGGAGCTGTAAAACAGGCAGGAGAACTGCAGAATGCCAGAGGCAATGTGGATGGTATCACCAGAGCTGTGGCGGATGTTGAGAATGCAACGACAGAGCTTGAGAACATTACTGCAAGGATGAAGGAAGCTTCCGATGATTCGGCAGAGAGTCTGTCAATGCTTGGAGATACATCTACACAGATGAATAATGCCATAGAGGATGTATCTGACAAGATCGCATCTACAAGTGCATCGGTTAAGGATATTGAGGAGCTTGTAAGCAAGATTACTGCCATAGCAGCGCAGACTAATCTTCTTGCACTCAATGCTTCCATAGAGGCTGCCCGTGCCGGTGATGCAGGAAGAGGCTTCGCTGTCGTAGCGGAAGAGATAGGTGCTCTTGCAACCGATTCAACGGCATCGGCCGAGGATATCAGGAGACGCATGGATGCGTTACTTAAGGAATCCGAAGAAGCTGTTGCAATTGCCGAGAATGTCAAGAAGACCAACCTTGAACAGCAGGAGGTTATCTCAAGGACAAGAGACAGCGTCAATGTGATGATCTCAGATGTATCCGTATCTGTTGGTAAGGTATCGGATATTTCGAGAGCAGCCAAGGAAGTAGCGGTTGCCAAGGATGCGGTTACTGACGTTATAGATTCTATCTCTGAGATATCGGAGAACAATGCTGCTTCAAGCGAGGAGACAGGGGCTTCAATGGAAGAGCTTTCTGCTACTGTACAGACCCTTGCAAGCAACGCAGCGGACCTTAAGGAGCTGTCTAACAGGCTTACCGAACAGATAGCATTCTTTAAGGAGTGATGCATATACAGTCGTAATGTAAAGCTCAGGTTAATATGTTACGGAAGACAAGAGGCGGCGCACAATGCGACCGCCTCTTTTATGAGTATGCAAAAGTGCGTATATATGTTAGAATTAAATAAGGGTGTGTTTGTACGAGAACAAAATGGTCACGTATTATGGGAGGGGTATATGGAGAGATACGAATATCAGGCAGAGAAGCGAAGTCTACTTGAGAGATCGCGCATTCCTTTTGCCATATATCAATTCATCAATAGGCGTGTTGTAACGCTTATTCTTTCTGACGGATTCTGTGAGCTTTTCAATTATGATGACAGAGAAAAAGCGTATTATGATATGGATCATAATATGTATAAGGATACTCATCCGGACGATGTTGCCCGTGTTGCGGACGCCGGCTTTTCCTTTGCTACGGAGGGCGGCAGATACGAGGTCGTATACAGGACTAAGAACAGACTCGGTGACGGATACAGGATCATTCATGCAATAGGAGAACACTTTGATTCGGATACCGGTGTCAGGCTTGCACAGGTGTGGTATACGGATGAAGGCTCATATATACCGGGAGATGAGACGGGTGAGAATGAATTCCATAAGCTGCTTAATAATGCACTGCACAAGGAGAGTCTTATACGTGCCAGCTACTATGATTATCTGACGGGACTTCCAAGCATGACATATTTCTTTGAACTGGCAGATGCCGGATGTAAGGCTATGATCAAAAATGGCGGGAAACCTGTATTCCTCTTCATGGATCTTAGCGGAATGAAGTTTTTTAATCATAAGCATGGATTCGGAGAGGGAGATTCACTGCTAAGATCCTTTTCTGCACTGCTTGTTAAGCATTTCAGTAACGAGAACTGCTGTAGATTCGGACAGGATCATTTCGCAGTATATACTGAGGAATCAGGTATAGAGGATGTACTCCACGAATTGTTCAGAGAATGGCAGAGTACCAATAACAGCAAGACCTTGCCGGTGAGAGTCGGAATATACCTCAACCATCAGGCAGACGGAGATATAAGCATAGCCTGTGACTGCGCCAAGCTTGCCTGCGATACTCTGAGGAATTCTTACGTGTCTGCAATCAACTATTATAATAAGACACTTCAGGATGATGTGGACAGGGCGCACTATATCGTATCTTCTCTTGACAAGGCTATTGCCGAAAAATGGATAGCCGTCTATTACCAGCCCATTGTCAGAGCAACGAACGGAAGAGTGTGTGATGAAGAGGCTTTGGCACGTTGGATAGACCCTGATAACGGTCTGCTTTCTCCTGCTGATTTTATCCCTGTATTGGAAGAGGCCGGCAATATATATAAGCTCGATCTGTATGTTATTGATCAGGTGATAGAGAAGATCAAGACTATATCGGATGAAGGACTGTATGTGGTTCCGCAGTCCGTCAACCTTTCGCGCACTGATTTTGATGCCTGTGATATCGTAAGTGAGATATGTAAGAGGGTTGATACGGCCGGTATAAGTCATAGCCTTATCACTATCGAAATAACCGAAAGCATAGTCGGAACCAATTTTGAATTCATGAAAAAACAGGTGGAGAGATTCAGAAGCCTCGGTTTTCAGGTATGGATGGACGATTTCGGAAGCGGATACTCTTCTTTGGATGTATTGCAGAGTCTTAAGTTCGATCTTATTAAGTTTGACATGCGCTTTGTTCAACAGCTTGATAATGACGAGGGTAACGGCAGGATCATATTGACTGAGCTTATGAGAATGGCAACCTCTCTTGGACTTGAGACAGTGTGCGAGGGCGTGGAGAAGAAAGAGCATGTGGCCTTCCTTAAGGAGATAGGTTGCTGTAAATTGCAGGGATACTATTATACCAAGCCCCTGCCGCTTGAGATGATACTTGAAAGATATAAGAATGGCAGACAGATAGGTTTTGAAAATCCTAAGGAATCGTCGTACTACGAGAGTCTTGGAAGAATCAATATGTACGATTATGCCACCATATCGAATGAAGGTGATAATAATCTTAAGCATTATTTTGATACTCTTCCGATGTCTATAATGGAGATCAGGGACGGATATATATATGTAACCAGATGCAATCAGTCGTACAGGGCATTCATGGAAAAAACCAGCGGTCCCAAGGCAACTGATGAGGATATTACGATAGAGAAGCTTCCCGAGGCGGTGAAGGCGGCACTTATAAGCTGTATATCCGAGCACGGTAAGGGAGGAGTCCCGGTATTCTTCGATGCGAAGCTCCCGGATAATACGACAGCACATTCTGTTTTTAAAAGGGTTGCGGATAATCCGGTAACCAACAGCATAGCGGTGGCCTTTGTTGTAATAAGCATAACAGACCACAATGTGGGAATTACCTATTCCAATATTGCAAGGTCTCTGGCATCGGATTATTTCAATCTCTTCTATGTGGATATTGATACAGAGGAATACATTGAATTCTCATCAGAGACAGGTGCGGATTCTCTTGCGGTAGAGACAAGAGGCATCGACTTTTTCAAGGCATGCAGAAGAGATGCTTCGAGATATCTGTATGATGCGGATGTTGACGATTTCATAAGGGACTTCACCAAGGAGAACATCATCTATTCGCTGGAGAAGCAGGGCACCTTTACCCTGACATACAGGATGATCAAGAATAACCAACCGGTATATGTGAATCTTAAGGCGACAAGAATGGACAATGATGAGAAGCATATAGTTATCGGTGTCAGCAATATAGATGCACAGATGAAGCAGCGAGAGGTCCTTGTGAGGATCGAAATGGAGCGGAAAATGTATTCAAGATTATCCGCCTTTTCGGATAATTATATGTGTATGTACTTAGTCAATCCTAAAAACGATCATTTTGTTGAGTGCTTCTGTAATGAGGAATATGCTACGCTTGAGCTTGCCAAGGAGGGGGATGATTTCTTCGCAAAAGCCATTGAAAAAGCAGCTAAAACAGTCTACAGCAACGATATGCTCAGGCTCAAAAGCTTATTCAATAAGGATGAAATACTTGATTCTATTAAGAATACGGGGATTTTCGTAACTCAATACAGACTGATGATTAACCAGGTATCGACAAAGGTGGAGTTAAAAGCTGTAATGATCAATGAAGACGGTGATGACAGAATACTTGTGGGAATAAGCAAGACAGGGCACTAAAGTGCCATAATTGCTGAGACAAAGCAAAAGTGATAGAATAATCAGTGGTGTTAAATGTAGTTTCTTACAGAGCGAATAAAGGGTTTAATGCGACTAAGTGATATTAAAGCTGGGACGGGTGCCCAGATAATAGTAACGGTCGGATCTCAGTCATTGGAGTTTTATACTACGGTGATGGAGGTCTATGATGACTGCGTATATGTGGAGACCATTACTCAGGACGACAAGGTGATAGGCTTCTCCACAAAGGGTATAATGATAGATCTTATCATAACGGATTCCGATAGTGAGAGGGCATATAAGTTTTCCAATGTTAAGATCCGTACCATTAAGACACCAAAGGATGAGGTATTCCACGAGATAAGATGTACCGGCGAGGGCAGAGCGATCAACAGACGTGGGGCGTGTCGTGTATGGCTGGGAGAAGAGGGCATGGCATCCTGCGGACTGGGCAAGGAGTCTTTTCCGGTTACTGTTAAGGATATAAGTGTAAGCGGAATTGCTTTCATATGCTCTAAGGATCAGGAGATACCTGACGGCTCGGTGGTGCATATTAATTTTGTGGATGAAACAACGGGTACGACCTTCAGTCTTGCAGCCATAATAGTCAGAAGCATGGACATGGAGAAGAGCAGAATGATGTACGGCTGCAAGCTGAATCAGGAGAGCAATGCGATAGCGAAATTCGTCAACGACAAGCAGAGAGAGAAGCTTAAGGCATCAAGACAGTCTAACCTTAACTCTTTTGTGGAGGATGCCAAGAAGTTAAAATGAGGTTGATGACACCGGATGAAGGCGTATATTCAGGCATAGGACATAAGACATAAGATATGAGACATAACCGGCGGAGGATATATGGACGAGAATACTAAGAGAGAATTAACGGTCAACGGTTTTCAGTTCGGCTCGAAGGAGGATGTGGAGTTAGCGGAACAGGAGCTGTCGACCGTAAAATATATAGAGGGAAGGATACAGGGCAGGAACGCAGAGACGATCATGTCAGTGTATAACGGAGCTATCGAGCGTAAGATGTTCAGAACTCCGGTGGGTTACGCTTATATGCATGATCTTCAGAAGAAGCTTCTTAAGCAGGGAGTGAATAAGGATGATATACCGGGAGTGCCTTTATACCAGATATATAATAACAATCTGAATGATGAGCCGGCTCCGAGAAGGAGTTTGACGGTTCCCAAGAGGAAGAAAAAGAGTGAAATTATCAGGATGAACAGGACCCTTATTGCGGTCAATGTGATATTGATACTGTTAATCATCGCCCTTTTTGTGATCAATATAAAGGGCTCGACGCCCACGGTCTTAAACTATAAGCGTGCCATAGAGAATGAATATGCCCAGTGGGATCAGGAGCTTAACCAAAGAGAGAAAGCAGTAAGAGAGAAAGAGAGGGAGCTTAATATCCAGTCACCCGCTACTGTAAGTGAGTAGCGCAGATATGTCGGATAATCGCACGAAGAACACAATTAGGACACATTTATAGACTAGAATGATAAATAGCCCGTAGGGACAAAGAGAATTAAGGATAAAGGGTTATTATGGATAAGATAACGATACTTGTAGTAGATGATGAAGAGAGAATGCGAAGACTTGTTGCGGATTTCCTTGTGAAAAAGGGTTATTCCGTTATGGAGGCGGCAGATGGTGAAGAAGCGGTAGACCTGTACTTAGAGCACAGGGATATCGCCCTTATCATATTGGATGTGATGATGCCTAAGATGGATGGCTGGACGGCTGTTAAGGAGATAAGGCAGTATTCCAAGGTTCCCATAATCATGCTTACTGCCAAGGCAGGTGAGAACGACGAGCTTCAGGGCTTTGAGCTGGGAGTTGACGAGTATGTCACCAAGCCATTCAGTCCCAAGGTATTAGTCGCCAGAGTGGAGGCTATCCTGCGCAGGACAACGGGCGAGGGCGGTATGGATATGTTAAGTGTGGGAGATATCAGAGTGGACAAGACTGCCCACACGGTGTTCGTGGGGGATAAGAGTATAGACTTAAGCTTCAAGGAATTCGAGCTTCTTACATTTTTCATAGAGAACAAGGGCATAGCACTCTCAAGGGAGATGATCCTTAATCATGTGTGGAACTATGATTACTTCGGTGACGCAAGGACTATTGACACCCATGTCAAGAAGCTGAGGAGTAAGTTAGGACCCGCAGGGGATATGATCAAGACTATCTGGGGTATGGGGTATAAGCTGGATGAATAGAGAGACCGCTGATAATAAGCCAAGATATACCCATTCCATAAGCAGACAGTTCGCAGTGATATTCATAGCGGTAATGGCTCTTGCGATGGGGATGCTGTTCTTGGCCAATAATCTGTTGCTTAAGCGCTTCTATACCGCCAATAAGCAGAAGGCCATTATTGATGCCTATAACAGTATCAACGAGGCAGAGGCGAGGAATGAATTCGATACCGATGAATATGACAATGAGATATTGCATATATGTGAGACATATTCGCTTGATCTGCTTGTTATGGACAGTAATTCCCAGATGATCAAGTTCACCGGGAAGGATGCCAATATACTTAAGATGCGGCTGTGGGAGAGGATATTCGCACAGGAATATGAGAACGGTGAGGATAAAGAAAGCATCGATCTGCCCAAGCCTATCAAGAAGGAGCCGGAAGAACTGATACGTTCTGAGGATAACTACAGCTTAAGCCTAACGAAAGACGGAAGGAGCGGCAGCGAGTATCTGGAGATGTGGGGTACTCTCGAAAGCGGCAACATCTTCCTTATCCGTACCGCAATGGAGAGTATCGATAACAGCGTAGCCATAACCAACCGCTTCTTAACCTATGTAGCGATAATAGTCATCATCATAAGCGCCATCATAATAACCCTCGTAGCAAAGAGCATCACACGTCCCATACTTAAGCTTGCGGAGATATCAGACAGGATGACCAAGCTTGATTTTGAGGCTAAATATGAGCCTAAGGGCAATAATGAGATCACGCTCTTAGGTAATAATATCAATAAGCTCTCCGAATCGCTTGAAGCCAATATATCGGAGCTTAAGACTGCCAATAACAGACTTAAGAAGGATATACAGGAGAAGACCGAGATAGATGAGATGCGCAAGGAATTCCTCTCCAATGTATCGCATGAGCTTAAGACTCCGATAGCCCTCATACAAGGATATGCGGAGGGACTCTGTGAGGGAGTCATAGACGATCCGGAGAATATGCAGTATTACTGTAATGTCATAAGCGATGAAGCAGGCAAGATGAATGAGATGGTTAAGAAGCTTCTGACACTCAATCAGCTTGAATTCGGCAATGATACGGTCAATATGGAGCGCTTCGATATATCCGCACTTATTAAAGGACATGTGCAGACGACGGAGATACTTACGAAACAAAACGGAATAACCGTAAGATATCCGGACGGAGAGCCGATATATGTATGGGGAGATGAATTCCTTACGGAAGAGATAATCACCAATTATCTCTCCAATGCCATGAATCATTGTGACTACGACAAGAATATCGATATAAGCATTGACAATGTCAGGGTAAATGACACCGACAGGGTGAAGATATCGGTATTCAATACAGGCGACCCGATACCTAAGGAGAGCTTAAGCCATCTGTGGGAGAAATTCTATAAGGTGGACAAGGCCAGAACAAGGGCATACGGCGGAAGCGGCGTCGGGCTGTCCATCGTGGCTGCCATATGTAAGTCCATGGATCAGGACTACGGAGTGGAGAATTTCGACAACGGAGTAGCGTTCTACTTCACACTTGATAAAGGTTGATATATAATGATATTATGTAGCATAAAGTGATATTGTACAGTATATGCTATATATATGTACAGCGATTGATGACAGGCGTGATATTGTAATCTGTATAGGATGAACTTTATGAATTGTATCAGTGTAAAAAAGACAGGACTAAGGAAAACCGCATTATCTGCCGCACTCATACTTGGGACGGGCATAGCGCTTACAGGCTGCGGACTTGTAGATATGCCGGAGCTTACCGAGGAGCAGAGTGCGCTGGTTACGGAATATGCGGCAGGACTCATACTTAAATATGATGTAACAGCGATGGGTGATAAGCTGCTTAGCGAAGAAGAGCTTGCCAAGGGTGAGCAGGAGGAGGCCGAGCAGAGACAGAAGGAGAGAGAAGCCAGGGAAGCGGCTGAGGAGTATCTGGCTAAGAAGGCTAATGCCGGCAAGGATAAGAAGAATGATAGTGACGGCTCATCCTCTGATGCTGCGACAGCATCAGCTCCCACGGAGCAGACTATAGGAGATCTGGCGGATTTCTACGGAATGAGCGGCTTTGACATAAGCTATATGGGATACGAGATATCGGATTCATATCCCACATCCGGAGAGGATATGCTGATGGCTATGGATGCGACCGAGGGTAAGACTCTGTGCGTACTTAAGTTCAATGTAACGAATAATTCGGGTGCCGATGCGACCTTCGATATGTTCTACAGAAACCCCAGCTTCTACTTAAGCATCAACGGCGGGGAGAAGGTACATCAGCAGTATACACTCTTACTTGATGATATGGCTGCAAGTAATGATCCCGTAGCGGCGGGGGAGACTATCGAAAGGGTACTTATATTCGAGGTGCCGGATGATGTGGGAAGCATAAGCACTATGTCCATGCAGGCCAAGAATGCAGAGGGACTTAAGGGTACGATGAATCTGTATTAGACAGTGATCTGCTTTACAGACCACTGAAATATAATACAAAATCTCCGGTGTGGATATGCATCGGAGATTTTGTATTATATTATCAGGGACAGATATCACTGCCCCGGAACAATTACTTACAGGACGTTCATGAGGGACTTCGAGAGAATGATAGAGCAGATATTGGAAGAGAGGTAGTATTAGGGGCATATTATGATATTGCATGGAAGTGATATAAGCTCGAAATACAACAGAATACATAAGGCGGCTATGTGTGTCGTGGCGATCCTTATGCTTGCAGCGATACTTCTTACGGGCTGCGGTGATACACACCCTACGGGTGATGATATGGTAAAACAGGCCGGAACTGACATATCCGAAGCAACCGGTAAATCCGCCGCCGGCAAGCAGATATTCATGATATATATGATAGGCTCAGACTTAGAAACCGACAGGGGGCTTGCAAGTAGCGATATAAATGAGATTGTGTCTGCCGGCTTCGATACAGACAGGGTAGAGGTTTATCTCTGCACGGGTGGCGCACTTAGCTGGCATAATAACGATATATCATCGGGTGAATGCGGTATATATAAGATCATAGATGGAGAGATCAACAGATCCGGTAGTCTGACGGATGACAGTATGGTAAATTCTGTCTCTGTAACCGAATTCATGGATCATGTATATTCCGAGACAGAGTCCGTGCAGGAAGCTGAATACCATATGATATTCTGGGATCACGGCGGCGGAGCTATACTTGGCTTCGGAAGGGATGAGAATAATGCTAACGGACATCTGTCAATCCCTGACCTTACGGATGCGATAAGGTCGAGCAGGCTTATCAGTGAGAAAGGTAAGCTTAAGTCTATAGGGTTCGATGCATGCATAATGAGCATGGCAGAGGTCGGATGTGCTCTGTCGGAGTATGCGGATCATATGATCGCATCCGAGACTATAGAGAATGAGAAGGGATGGGACTATTCCTTCTTTAAGGATGTGAGTGACGGCGGCTTAACAGGAACGGATATATATAAGAGGATAGCGGATAAATACGCGGACAGTTGTAAGACGGATACGGAGTATATAAGTGAGTATTCTGTGGCGGTATGTGATCTTAGCGAAATCCATCGTATCAGAGAAGGATTGGAGGAATTGATCACCGTTGCGGATGCTTATATGAAAAAAGGCGGTTATTCAAGTCTTGTAAGGATACGAACAGGAACGGAAGAACTTGTCCGTAAGGGAATGGGTTCTGATATCGATTATGATGTAGTTGATGCATATGCACTGGCTAAGGGTTTTGGTGTTATGTATGAATCTGAGGCTAATGCTCTGTGTCAAGCAATAGATGATACTGTAGAGTATTCAGTGACCAATATTCCTGATGTGAACGGAGTTGCTTTGTATTTTCCGTATTCCAATAAAGATAATATGGAGGAATGGCTTGCGTCATATAAGGAACTGGGATTCTCGGATGTATACTATGGTTTTTTGGAGGATTTTACAGGGATACTTAATGGTAAGGAGCTGTCAGTATGGGATATGGCACAGACTGCTCCGGCCATAGTTGAGAGTGACGGTACGGATACGGTGATAAGTATAGAACTGAGTCCGGAGCAGTTGGATAGTTTGGGCAAGGCAGCTGTAATGACATGGATAGACAGAAGCGGTGAGGAAGTTGCACCGGAATTCGGTATGTGGCTGTCAACGACAGAGGATGTGTGGATAGATGACAATGAGAATCGTCTGTATGCGAGAGTTCCGAACAGGATAAGCGTATTGACAGGAACGGATGATGGGTATGAATGGGGAACGGTCACGGAATATTCAAGAGACACATCCGGCGTGACATATAAGATCAACGGAGGATATGTACCCGCAGAGTCAGAAGAGGTACATACATTATTCGCTTCTGTTCTTGTGAGGGTGGACGATGAGAATCCCGATGGAAGGGTCATAGGGATATATGATGCTTATGAACTTATGGGACGCGATGACGAGACGGACTTATTGCCGGAGAGAATGAGACAGGTTAAGCTGCCGGATATCTTTACAGTAGTCACTCATGCCAGAGTTGTGGAGTATGATGCTGTGGGAATACCGTTACCTTTTGATGAATGGGGAACAGGCCGAATGGCTTCAGGAAGGCTTGATATTTCGTCAGGTATAGGAACCCGTAGGATAGATATAGATGAGATCATGGCGGATATTAAGGGTGAGATAGTATATTACCTGATGCTCTTTGACACACAGGGTAATGAGCATATGGTTGAGGTAAGACAGTAATTGCACGATATGCAGATCATGGCATATTGTAAGCCGGATAATCAAAGGATACGAGTGAAATAATGCCCGTATCTTTTTTGTAACCAAATGTAATGCTGCATCGTATTATATGTAGATAGCATTAAGACAGATAATTGTGATGTAAAGGGATAGTAACATATGAAGAAAAACTTTGAATTTAGAGATAACATGAAAGCGTTCCTCTTGTCATTTAGCGTACTCGGCATTTATGCGATCATTTTTGCAGTATGTTATGTTAAGTTTTATTCGCCTTTTCATAAGGATGACCCGGCTTCGACCTATGCCGAAGCGTCTGGAATTGATGTTAATTGTGACGATACAGGTTACTTGCCGGAAGCTACCGGGATTAATGAAGATCGGATGGGAAACAATATATTTCCGGTATATACAGATAATAAGTCCGATAACAAAGTGATTGAGGAAGAGGACCTCTCGGCTTATGAGCGACGTATCAACAAAGAAATAGAAAATGGTATGTACTCAAAAAGAGCAAGCTGCGACAACATTGAAATGCTCGTAGTTCCGGGGTATACAGATTATCTGTTACAGTATGCCGAGACGGTTAAGGAATATAAGCCTAACAGAGTCGCGTTCATTTTCTTCGACGGAGATGATATCCCTGATCTTCTTATGGATACAGAGGGCAAGTACAGCCTCTATACATACGCCGGAGGGCAGCCTACAAAGGTGCTTATGAATATGCAAGGAGAAAATGCAGACGCTTGGGTTCAGAGGGAAGAGTTTGATGATGATCCGGATATCTATTATATGCCATTTGATTACATCCCATATAAGTGTATGACAAGAGTATGCTTTAACTATGATTATAATGTTGTTTATGAAGATTATGATTATGACGGGTATTATCAATATACGCGAAATGACAGCATAACCACATACAATCGGTATCATGACGGGGCTCCGATAACAGAACTGTGTAATAATAATAATTTGGTGTATATGGGTTGGTGTGCATATTATGCCGGGAATGAGACAGACAATTATACATATCAGCTTAAGAGGCTCGAACTGGGCTATAATGAGCTTGTTTCCTGCGAATACATGTATTACAGCCTTGCGGAAGCGTATCTTAATATCGGTCGTGATCCGGAAGATTCCATGACGGTGTTCGACAGATATATCAATAATGGGGGAATGGATCAGTATATGCAGTACGAATCGCAATTCTACTATGGCGATATATCAGAATTCTTCGATTATTTTATATATTTTACTGACTTTGATGATGATGGTGAGACAGAGATGATCATTAAGCATGGTTTGGGAGCCACAGCCTATTATGAAGCAATAGGGGACGAGGCAGTATGTGTCATGCGTGCAGGATCAGGAACAGCAGATGCGACCGAGCTATGCTCTGACGGCTTCAGAACTCTCATATTCAGAGGAGATGTCACACATTTGGGAAGAGAGGTAAGATATCTTGCTCAGTTGGATAGAAACGGCTGTATTATAGATGTTACTACATTGCATTGGATCAGCAATACAGGTAATGGTGAGTATCGGTCTGATGACCAATATTCCTATGATAAAGTCAACATTACAAGAGAATTATACAGAATGTTGGTATATTATTATTCGCGTGATCTGTTGCATCCGATTGAGACTATGACGTCTCATGATATTCTGTATAAATATCCCGGAGTAGGCGGAGAGAACAGAGAGAAGCTTATTGCAGATGAGAAAAAAATCTATATGATAGAACATGCAGCAGGTGATACTAAAGCAAGTGAGAATTCTTCACAAAATGCGAAGACTGTAAGTGTTAAAGTCGATAAAGAACTGGCAGAGAATTATAAACGTGCAAGACTATGGGTGTGGCAGGACAGAAGCCATGAGGATGATCAGCCGGAATGGGTACAGGGTGTATAAGTGAAAAATATGAAAAGATATGTGATAGTATTGCTTGCAACGATAATAATTATGTCAGGCTGCGGTACGACGGAGAATAATATAGCTGTAGAGGATACGGATATTGCAATGACAGAGACTGAGGAATCCGAAGAATATAGTGAAGATATTCAGGATGACGCTGAGAGGCTCGATTGGATCAGTCTGTATTATGAATATGTTTCAGGACTGAGGGAGGGTATCTTTGCCTCAATGGGTCTTGTATATATTAATGATGATGAAATACCTGAGTTGGTAATAGACTATAGCACTTATAGTACAGGAGCAACAATACTGACAATCATAGATAATAAAGTTGTTGAGAATTATATGTATGGAGGTTCATTCTATTATTCTGAAAAGGGTAATGTTGTTAACAATCATTACGGTAAAATGGGAGAATATTCTGACAGATATATTGGGATAGGTAGTGATGGATGGGTCGAATACGGGATCGGAGAATACAGACAACTCGAATCGCCACCATATATTCAGGACAGGGTATATGACGACAAATTATGTGAATATAGATGGAATGGACGGTTAGTTAAGGCGAGGGATTATATGGAAGAATGTGACAGTATTGAAAAGGATCATGAACTGTCAAAGTGGGTTGGGGGTACAGATTACGATTCAATGAAGGCATTTTTTACCGGACATAGTTGGGAAGACTGGACAAATGACTTTTATAGACTTATCAAAAAATACTACCGTGGGTTGGAATACAATTATGCCATTTTACCCGATGTACAGGGACAACCATATCTTCTGATAAGAAGCAGTGGAAAATTAGAATATATATATACATGGGATGATGGGATAATAACACAGGCTCCTGATGTAAAGTACTGTAATAATGTTATGTTGTCAGAGGACGGTTATTTAATATATGAGATGAAGGTTGGTGATGAGAATTATACAGAGTCATATAGAATCAGATCAGGGTCAGTAACATCAGGATATGATATTAATATATCTGACAAGAGGTGGGTATTAAAGGATAATTTAAATGCACTGAGAGAAAGTGAAGATATTAATTACATATCATATGATAAATTAATAGGTTGGCTGAGCGGTGAACTGGATGAAGATGATATGGAGACCAATACAGATGAAAGAGCCGAGTTGGTCAGGTATATGAAACTCTTCGAGGAATACGATGATTACATGGCAGTTGAGTCAGATCTGTATGTTGAATATAAAGGGTTTACAATTACTCCGGAGACAAAGGTAATAGAGCTATTTGAAGCACTTGGCTATCCGAAGAGGCTTAATGAACAAGGATTCGGATATTATAATTCAAGTCCGGAAGTCGGGTATCAATGGTGCCTGCAATATCCGGATTTGGACACAATGGGTGATGTAAGAAGGTCTTATTTCTATATTGTCGTAAAGTGCGAAGATGGATACCATGATGAAACGGTTGATGACAGGATGGATGGAATAATCCAGTTTATTCATCTCAATTGTCATCCGACAAAAAAAGGGTTGAAGGTCGGAGATAAAATTGATGATGTAGCAAGATTATATGGCAAGCCGGATAATATGCGGATTGATGACGGATATATATATCTTACTTATATAGTAGGAGATTCTGATATTTGGATTGCCGTTAATAAGAATAGTGAAATTGTAAGAAGTATATATCTAGAATATCTCAAGGATTCGAGTGATAAATTTGTTTACGAAAGGGATAGAGCAGTATCTGCGGAACTTGTGGAATGATTGAATCTAACCAGCACATAATAATCAGGGATTTAAAATGGAAATCCAAGATGGAGGGGCTGTATGCGAAGCAGAATAAAATGTATTTTCGTTGTGTTGTTTTTAGTGACTATAACAGCCTGTGACATCAAAACTGATGTACATGAACCTACATCGGAAGAAGATGTATACGATGATAATTTGATTAATGATCCTGTTGATAAAGAGGGCAAATGGCAGGATTTTACGGATAAAGATGTTCAGGTGCCCGATTCTATTGATAATGTAAATGATGAAGACAATATGACCGGCTCATTTTCTTCTTCAGATGTTATGTGTTATATCAGTGATGCAGACAGACTTTTCAACGAATTCATCAATAATAAAATACCGGCTGAATATAATACTGAGGATGGATCGACGTGCTATTGCTACTATAAGAATCTACAGGAAGAAGGAGACGGTTGTTATATAGCAGAAAAAAGAGATCTGGATGGTGACGGAGAATATGAGCTCCTGTTGGCAGAGAATCTGGGCTTTAGCTTTAGATATTTCCTTGATGCAAGAAATGGTAAAATCTACTTTCTTGGAGTGAATCCAAATAGCAAAGATGAACATTTTAGCGTTGGCTATGCATATTTTGAAGATGAATATTGGATTGTTGCATCTAATTTTTATGCAGATGAATATAGAATTGATTTCTATGGTTATGATGCTGATGGTGAGGTGAGCCGGGAATTCAGCCTTGTTACTATCTGGAAGGATAATGTTGAAAAGAGCTATTACAATGATCGTGAAATAAGTAAAAGCGAATATGATGAAATATGGGATTCAATTCGATTGATGTATTATGATTTTGAATAGCTTCGAAAGTAATGATAATTCAAAAATGTCAGCTGAAATGCAGCACGAGTAATTTGCACGAGATTTGAGATTCCTGCGGATAAGGAAACACAAGCCGAAACAAGGGCAGAATTAGCAGGTGGAATGTATGAGTACATATATGATTGATTGGAAGAATATGTCATATAATTCTTTTAAAATACTAGGTGCATTCTTGAGTCTGGGCTTTATTTTTACAGGTTGTACCAAGACCCAGAAAGAAACGGAAGGAATTGATTACAACAGTCATTATCAGGATTTTCTGGAGAGTAAAGAGAAAATCACATTCCATAATGAGTGTGATTATACAGAGTATTTAAACATGTCAGAAATATTGGAAGATGGGGAAGACTATACATTTGGAGAATTATACCATGCAATAGATAGTAATTGTTCTATCCATGATTTACATTATAGTTATATTGATTGTGGGTTGGACGATGATTATGAATTATTGATATCAATAGAAACTGAGTATATTCCATGGGATGAATGTTGCCTAAAATTTGTTGTTAAGCATACAGAGGGTGGACTAAAGCTATGCTACGTCACAGACGAATGGTCTAGGCGTGAAACAAATATATCCTATAGTGGGTTTGTCGTGTCAGATGGAGCAAGTGGAGCCACAGACCATACGTATTACTATGGATACATTGATAAATACGGAGCATTTAGGCTTTGGTATGAAGAAGAGGAATTGGCATATATAAAAGACGATGATGAATCATTCCTTATATATCAATACATGTATGATGGTATTCTTAATGTTATACCTCTTGAAGGCATTGATTCAATGTGTATATATGAGTTTACGTACGGGAACTTGATTCGGTCAGAAAAGTCATATGCATACATTGTGTTATATGATCTAAATGGGAAGAAGGTTGATATTAATACAGAAGATGGTCGGAAAGTGTATTCGGATATCAAGGATGCGCTGACTAAAGAAGGTTATATGGTGATTTCCGAGTGGGAAGCACAAGTGATAAAAGAGAAGAAGAAAAAAGAAATCGGCTTGGAGAATGAGATACTCTTAAATTATTGTCTACCTAGAGAATGGTAGACAAAGTAAGGATGTTCATGAACAGAGATTAAGTTTGAACATAAACGATATCTATTTCAAAATGCAATTGAATTGCCCTAAGCGCAAGATATACATAAGAGTGTATGCAACAGATGGAAGATACTAACTCCGTATTGATTTATGAAAGCCCGGACTCGGAAGTGCAGCCCCAAAAATATAGAATTAATGATGATTGCACGAAGTTATCAGATGAAATTGATTAATGCGATATTTAGAGATAATTGATATGAAGAGAATGAAAAACTATAGGTTTGTGATATTAATAATGCTACTCATAATGACCGGCTGCGGTAGAGCAGCAGACATTCAGCCTGAAGAGGTTGCAGAAATACAATCTGATAGAGGGAATGAGGCTGAAAGGGCAGAGATGATAGAAATATCCGATAAATCTGAGGATAGTGATAACGACCAATACAAGGTCGAGAGGACAGAATCGAACACATCGGATGCCAAGCAGACGGAACAGACGAATATCACATCAAATGGTGAGGAAGCTTCTTATGAAGGTTTTTTGACCGGTAATGTGCCTGCATATGACCATAGAACTTCCGATAAGATATATTATGCGGATTTAATAGGGGAATTCGGCACGGATGATGCGAATATAATGACTGATGATTCTGTGGATTTCGATAATGACGGTAAGCCTGATTATTATATTAAAGTTAATGATTACTATACGTTTTTGCATATCTATAATGGAAAAATATATATACTGGCAAAGGACGATAGAAGTGTAAATGTCAAATTGCATTTTTCTGTCGCAGACAGTAAAACATGGATTTACAGCGCACATTTAGCCGGCGCAGCAGGGGATGAATATGAGTTTCGCGCATATGATTCGAAAGGGGAGATTGGTGAGACACGCTATCTTATGTGGACTAAGGAACATCCATATGAAGCTGATGAGGAACTACAGGGTGAAACAAAATACTATTACAATGGTGAGAGTGTGACAAAAGATAGGTGGTATGCGATAGAAGAGAATATGTTGGGAATAATACGATGAGAGCTATAGAAGTAATCAAAAAAGCCCCTCTTGGTATTGTTCATGACTTGTTTGTACTTTCTTGAGCGGACGAATAGGCTATGAAGCATATCGTATGGAACATGCCATTTTTGGGCAATAAAAAAATCCCGATGGAAGCTAAGTGTCATTTAATGCTATTGAAATTTATATGGTATGGGAATTTTAGAAAAGCCACCTACTTGAATGGGTAGGTGGCTCTAAAGATATAGAGGTATCTTAATTAACCTAAAGTAATGCGGTAAATTCTAATCTGCAAGCATACGTACAATCAGTTGCTCGAAGTCCTTTCTTGCCTTCTTCTCTGTGGCTGTACTGTTATACACAATATAAGCATGTCTGCCGTCCGGTGTATCAAATGCCGCATAATATCTTAATTCAGTGTCTTTTCCCTCAGAATCAGGGATATCATTACCCGTATCTGCAGCTATATAAACCATAGCTCCGTTCACATCACTTGCCTTAGCATCAAGAAGCTGTGCGGGAGCAGGCGTATCCGCATAGGATATACGAAGCACTGCATGCCCGTAGTCAGTATCAATGACCTCGCTGTGTGTATCCTCTGATACATCCTTCATATCACGGACAAGAGACATATCCAACTCATTGTATTCATAGGTCGTTCTGTCTGTGATCATGTGTCCTGTGATCAATATGATAACAGCCGCCGCGGCAATAGTCGGGATCACATAGGCGTAGATGTGACCGGCTTTATGTGAGGCAGGCTGTTCATCTTCAGAATCTCCCTCTCTCTCTATGCGTGCAAGAGTCTTATCAATAAGCTCTGTCGGAGCATGTTGTAAATCTATCTTTTTACTGTAATCATTCATCGAAGCAATCCCTCTTCAGTCGATCCTTAAGCTGTGCCCTCGCCCGCATGAGCCTTGTCTTGACAGCGGAAGCGGATATTCCGAGTACACGGGCTATCTCCCTTACATTGTATTCCTCATAATAATACAGGTGTATGACATCTCTGTAGCTTGCAGGCAGGGACTTCACTGCGGCATATATCCCTTCGGCTTCTATCCCGGCCCAAACCTCATCCTCGACGGATGGGTTCTCATCGGGCAATCCGACACACCGGTCATCGTCGATGCCGTGGTCTGTCTTATTTTTCCAACTGCTCCTGTACAGGTCATGACATTCATTGACAGTCACCCGTATAAGCCATGCCTTCAGATGTTCCTCGGAGCTGATCTTACTTCTGTGTCTGTACAGCTTAAGGAACACATTCTGGAAGCAGTCCTCTGCGTCCTCTCTGCTATCGGTATTAAGCAGTGCAAGTCGCCAGACCATGTCGGAATATTCTCTGGTCTTATCGCTTATATCAAATACATATCTGTCCTTCTTGCCCATGCATTTATTATAGAATAAAATACACGGGATTTGAACAATTCCTTTATAAAATAATTATTCACGTTGTTTTCGTTATCCGTTATGAAACCGATTTTTATATACATAATACGATTTGATCAGCGAAGAGGTTGCAATATCAGATCATTCAAATCCTCTCCCTTTTGTCTTATAATAGGAGCATGGGTGGAAGGAACAGATATATGAAAGCATTATGCGGATTCTTTGAGGGATCGTACTATAACAGAATAAGGGTGTGGCTTAACACGCTGTGAGCAAGAAATCCCCCACCTCTGTAGGTGGTGGGATGAATTGCGATAAACACGGCGTTTCATTGACTTTTGTATCTCACAGTATTATAATCAATATATAAACAGTCGTAAATATTATAAAGGTTGTAATTACCATGAAATTAGACAATAATAATCATTCGGTATTCATGCTGCATTATCATCTTATCATGTGCATTAAATATCGTAATAAAGTGATAGATGATATAATCTCAAACCGTCTCAAAGAGATATTTGAGAAGATAGCTCCTTCTTATAACATCACGTTAGAGGAATGGAATCACGATATAGACCATGTACATATACTATTTCGAGGACAGCCCAATACAGAAATAAGCAAATTTATCAATGCATATAAATCTGCAAGCAGTAGGCTTATCAAAAAAGAATATCCTCAAATACGGAAATCTCTTTGGAAAGAGAAGTTCTGGTCGCAGAGCTTTTGTCTGTTAACCACAGGCGGTGCTACAGTAGATATCATTAAACAATACATTCAATCACAAGGAAAGAAAGATGGCAAATAAGGCAATTAAGTACAGAGTATATCCTACAACTGAACAATCTGTTATGTTTGCTAAGACCTTTGGTTGTTGCCGTAAGGTCTATAACCTCATGCTTTCTGATAAGATTGAAAGTTATAAGTCAACTGGCAAGTTTCCTACGGTCACGCCTGCTAAGTATA
>DGII01000018.1 GCA_002393095.1 Lachnospiraceae bacterium UBA3826
TGAAGCTGCAATCCTCTCTGTTCTCCGCTATGACGGAGTCTCCTATGCTTTTGTACTTATATATGGTATTAAAATCAAAGATGAATAACCCCTTAGGATCAAGATAATTATTCACCAGCTTAAAAGTCCTGTCCATATCCTCATCCGTCAGTATATAATTAATACTGTCACATAAGCATATTACGGACCTTACCGTGCCGTATAATTCAAAAGAGCGCATATCCTGACACAGATACAGTATATCCGTGCCTCCGTTACCTTTCTCCTTATCTCTGGCAATCGAAAGCATCTCTGATGAGGAATCGATCCCTATCATATCATAGCCTGCATCAGCCATGCGTCTGGTGATATTGCCCGTACCGCACCCAAGCTCACAGACAAGTCCGTCGTTAATACCATATTCTCCCAATAAAGCTACGACCTCTTCTGTCCATCTATCATATGGTACATCATCCATCAGTTCATCATATACTTCAGCAAAATCTCTATATGCTTCCATCAAGGTATTCTCTCAAAAATCCTACCAGCGCATCCATTTCCCCGTCTGTACCGATGCTTATCCTTAAGTAATCATCTATTCTTGGCTTGTTCCACCATCTGACATATATGTTCTTGGCCTTAGCCGCATTAAATATATCCTCAGCCTTAACCCTTTTATGCGTCGCAAAGATAAAATTCGCCTTACTGTCCGGAAAATCAAAGCCAAGCTCCTTAAGCTGTTTCTTGACACGTTCTCTGGTGCTTATGACCTTCTCACATGTCCTGACAAAGTATTCGTTATCCTCCAAAGCAGCAGCACCCGCTTCTATGGTAAGCCTGTTCATGGTATACGAATTGATAGAGAACTTCACATCATTCATATATCCGATCAGCTTACTGCTGCCGAATGCCATGCCTATCCTTACACCCGCCATGGAACGGGATTTTGAAAAGGTCTGGACCACAAGCAGATTGTCGTATTTTTCTATCAGCGGAAGCACCGAGCGACCGCCGAAGTCCACATATGCTTCATCTATTATCACTATACTGCCTTTGTTGTTCTTAATTATGAATTCCAGATCCTCCACCGACTTCTCTACCCCCGTAGGTGCATTGGGATTAGGGATGACTATTCCGCCGTTAGGTCTTATATAATCCTCCTTAATTATCCTGAATTCATCATTAAGAGGGATCATCTCATAAGGTATCCTGTAAAGGTCACACCACACATCATAG
This sequence comes from Lachnospiraceae bacterium UBA3826, assembly GCA_002393095.1. Classification (GTDB taxonomy): domain Bacteria; phylum Bacillota; class Clostridia; order Lachnospirales; family Lachnospiraceae; genus Colinaster. The sequence goes on from DGII01000018.1 coordinate 1,216, forward strand.
AACGAATAGGTGATGTCCGGAAAAATAACCGGCTCCCTGCCGTTAAAAAAAGTTAAAAAGGCTATCGCAAGCACATCGTCACTTCCTACGCCGACAAAGATATTATCCCTGCTTACTCCGTATACCTCGCTTAGCTTGTCTCTAAGCTTTCCGCCGTATACATCGGGATATTTTCTTAACTCAGATGTATCATACTCACTTAGCACCTTCTTAACCTCCGGTGAAGGGGGATAAGGATTCTCATTGGTATTAAGCTTGATCACATCGCCCACCGGCTGTTCTCCGGGGGTATATGGTATTACTTTTCTGACATTATCTTCCCAGTTCATCTCATTCCTCGCTTGTGGCAACCATTAAACATCCAATCTCTATTTTTAGATATTTTGTAAAAAAAATCAAGTAAAACGCTTGCTTTTTTAAAAAGCCTAATATATAATCGATACACTTACCCTTTGCGTATAAAACAACACACGGTAATACCTGTATAGGTGAAATATTGACTATTTGACCTAAGGGGGTAATTATGTGTAATAATATCAGACATACAGAGTCCCGTTCGGGGCTCTTTTCTATTATAACAGGCCGCTCACTTGGCATGATGGCTGCCGCAGTGCTCTCATCTGTACTTGTTCTGTTCGTTGCATTGCTTGCGTGTATCCGTGCATATGCCGACGGGACATCCATCGTTACAAGAATGACTGTATACCACTGCCATACAGGAAGCAGCGGAGGCGGCGGAGGCTGCTATTCCATTGCAAGAACCGGGACCAGATCCTACGAGGTTCCCTGCGGCGGTACGCTCCACTACTGGGGCGATGACTGGGGCACTTCAGAATGTAGCCGCTGCGGAGCCTCATACTTCGGTGACCGAGGAGGTGAGAGCTGTCCTCATTCCGAGACTAAGACCGAATCCTATACCTATTATGAGTTAGGCTGCGGACACAGTACGAGTGACATTCTGGGTTATATAACATATTCCGTGGATACTACCGAGTGGGCTAAGGAAGTACATGTTACGGTAGAGATAGAGAATATCGGCATGGGTCTGTCAGATACTCCGTATGTGAAGAACGGAACAGGTTACGAAGACGGAGATTTCACGTTGGATGAGAACGGAACATATACATTCTCCGTATCGGCTGACAGCAATTCCAATACCGGAGCCGCTTCCTATACTGTCACGGTAAGCAATATCGACCACTACGAGCCCACAGTCGTGGATTATACTCTTGAGCCAACCGACTGGGTAAGGGAAGGAGTAACCCTAAGCCTTGATGATGTAAGAGATATTCAGCCTGACGGAAGTGACGGCTGCGGACTTAATGAATTCCCTTACAGTTATGATAATGGGGAGACCTGGACAGATGATCCCACACATTTCTACGAGAATAACGGGGATTACGAGGTCCTAATAAGGGATGCTCTGGATAATACAGCTACCTTAAGCTTCACTATCGACAATATAGACAACGAGGCTCCCCGGATCCTTAAGTTCGAATACGATCATACGAAGAATATAAGGACAGTTACAGTTACGGTGGAATGTGATGATGTTCTGTCTGACGGAAGAGAGGGTGTCGGACTTGATGACCTTCCGTACAGCTATGACGGAGGAAAGACATGGACAGACAGTACTTCATATACAGTAACTCACAATACGGTGATCGAGTTCAGAGCAAGGGATAGACTGGGTAATACAGCTATCCTTAATGAGAATATCACCAATATAGATGACTACGCTCCTTCTGTGACCCATTACCTGTATCCCGGTTATTGGACCTGCGGTGATGTAGAAGTGAGCTTTGAAGCCAAGGATATCAATCCCGACGGAAGCGATGGGATCGGTCTTCCGGATAGGTGCTTCTCATATGACAGCGGGAGGACATGGACGGATGAGGATTCAGTCACCGTATCCGACAATTGCTATGTACAGGTGGCGGTACGTGATAAGAATGGCAATATCAATTATTACAGCCTGGATGTTACCAATATAGACAGGCTAGCTCCTTCGATCACTGCCTCATATACACTTACGAATGACAGAAGGGCTGCGATACTGACTGCCGACGGTCAGGATGGAGAATCCGGGATCGACTGGAACAGGTTCGATTGGACAGGCCCCGAAAGCGGAAGCGGCTGTTCTCTCATCGTAACATCAGACGGAGCATATACAGTAACAGGATATGATAAAGCCGGTAACAGTGCGACCGCTTCCGTAGAGGTGTCGGGAATAAGACCAAGACTCATTCCCATAAAGACCGATATCAATCCCATTCCTCCAAGTGACACGGAACGTGTCATACCTGATACAGTCAGTGTGGAATTGCCGAAGAATATAACAGCAGCAAAGCTGGAAAAGATCAGTAATCTTAATAATACCAATACTTCCGCCCATAAAAGTCTGTGGGAGAGATTGTCGGATTATTGGAGCGATCTGTCTCTCTTACAGAAGATACTTCTTGTGACCGCACTTATCATGATCCTTACAGCACTTATCGCATTACTGTTCCTATGGTATAAGAGCGTGGCTATATATAACAGCAAGGGAGAACACAGGTCTTCGGACGACGAGTCCGGCAGCTTTACCTTCCTTGGATATCGGCTTATTCATACCGATAACGGCAGCTTTACTGTCACCGTGTCGGAAGAGACATGGAATAAAGCAACCACAACATACTTCCGGTTTAGGCTCAATCCGCTCTTTGCCTTCATTCATAAGGGTGAGCAGATATACATATCCTTCCCTGAGGATATCATCAAGTCAGATAAGATATCCCACTATGTGGATGTGCTGGTACGATAAAATCACTATACTCTGTAAATTGCGATTGACCAAAGAAAGGAGATAATACTATAATCTTTCATATAGACAATGGTTTAATTCTATGTGGAGGATTAGTATGGAAGACAATATGACGAGTGCTGAATTCAAAACATTTATGGAATTGATACGTATGATACTGAACAGTTGTACTTCTTTAGACGAAGCACGGGAAAAGATACTGGGTCTCAGTATATATAACGATAATGAATAGCCGATAAGTTATTATGACCAAAGAAGGGGCTGTCGCACTAAGCATGGTGTGGCAGCCCCTTCTTCCCATATTTTCTATGACATGTGTTCGGCTATGACCTTACTGCTCAAAGCCTTCTCCCATTATCCTGTTCGAAGCATCCTCAATAACCTCTGTTATGTCGTTGGCTTCATTATACCCATACTGAGCCTGCAAAGGCGAGGCTTTGATCTGATGATAGAAATTGGTATATGTAACCTGCATATACGGTAGTGTATATGCAAGCGAAATCCAGCCCACAAATGGTATCAGACATAACAAAAACCACGGCAGAAATGACAGCTTCAATACGAAGAATTCCCATCTGTGACCCTGCATTATGGCTTTGCTCTCATTCACACACTGAGTTGGTGTAAAGGTCGGATTCTCGTTCATTACATAGACCGACATTGCATATTTGGAGATGATTATCGAATACGGAATAAGCAGAATGGCTCCGATAACTGCAGTGATCAGTATAAGGATAAGTATCATTCCCAAGATGGCTATAAGGCCATCCCCGAAGCTGTTACCAAGATTCCATGAGGACATTATACTGCCCATCAGACCGCCCATCCTGTCAGCATCCGATGCTATCACAGCGATCACAACCCCTATGATAACGATCCATATAAGATAAAAGGGAAAGAGCCACAGTATCTCGAATAACTTCTTAAGCCATACCGTCCCTATGGACTTACCGAACTTTGTCTTATATGGTTCAAATACCGTGCCTGCCTGTGGTACATCTCCGTAAGTAAGATTAAGCAACACCTGTGACAGTCCCACACTGATCATCGGATATACAAAAAACCAATAGGCTAAAGACAGTACATTGGCCAGATTCGAATATGCCGACAACGCCATGACATCACTGTCCATGATATCATCTATCATATCAAATGATGAACTGGTAAAAGCATCGAACATGGTCTTATATACACTGCCAAGTCTCGGCATCAGTATGACACTAAACCCCTTCGTGCATATGAAGCTGACTCCCCACACCGCCAAAAAGCATATGAGCAACGCGCCAAACTTGCCGCTCATCTGCTGCCTTGATTGTTCCTTAAGTTCTGCTCTTGTAACATTCATACTGTTTTTACCGCTCCTTAAAATATTTAACATAATTTTATTCTCTTTCATGTCCATTGACAATCACTATATACTCCTTACGATTTCACTTTTTTGAACACTGCCTGCGATATAGTTGCACAAATGGCGATTTAGTGCTATATTCATTGAAGTACATTATTTATCAAGGTATGTATTAAAATGAGAGAGGAGAGTAGAAATGGAATTTACACGAGCAGAGATTAAGGAGCAGGCTAAGGCCCAGCTCAAAGGAAAGGTATGGATGTTATTCCTGTGCGCACTTGTTGTAGCAGTTATCAGCGGAATAATCTCCGGTATATCTACGGCATTACAGGCATCAGGCAGCTCAGGACTCGGAGCTATCGTATCACTTATAGGCTCTATACTCGTTACACCTCCGCTTAGCGTCGGACTTGTAATGGTATATCTTAATGTGACATATGGTGAGGAGCCCAAGGTTGGAACATTATTCGAGCCCTACAAAAAGTGCTTCGGCAAGTCTATTGCCCTCACATTGCTTGTAGGAATCTTCGTTATGCTGTGGTCATGCCTTTTGGTCATTCCCGGAATAATCATGGCATATGCTTATTCACAGTCATTCCGTATCATGGTCGAGAATCCTGAGCTTTCAGCAATGGAGTGTATCAAGGAGAGTAAGAGGATCATGAAGGGTCGTAAGCTAGACCTCTTTGTTCTTCAGTTATCCTTCATCCTTTGGATCTTACTTGTAATGGTTACATTCGGTATAGCAGGCATATATGTATATCCTTATATGCAGCTTACAGAGACCAACTTCTACCATAAGATCAAGGAAGGCGGCGATCAGGAAGGTGATTACAACAATGCTGCTACCAACGCAGTTACAGACATCATCGAGAACGCAGCCAATAAGGTTGAGGATGTTGCATCAGGTGTTGCTGATAAGGCTTCAGACGCACTGGACAGCGCAGCTGACAAGGTATCTGATGCCCTTGACGGTAAGGATAAGGACTGATCATTTAATCAGTAATATTACAACTTAACTGTGTATACCCAAGCACGGACAGATAACTGTCCGTGCTTTTTTCTGCCCGGCTCATGATATCCTTACAGCCCTTTATACATCTTTTAGTATCATTAAGAGCAGGAACAGCTTGCAGACCAGGAACAAATGTTCTATAATGTCTGTATGAGGTATGTATTACATGTGGATGTCAACAGTGCCTTCCTTGCATGGTCGGCCGTATACAGATTAAGAGAATTGGGTGATCCGCTGGATCTGCGTGATATCCCGTCCATAGTCGGCGGCGATGAAGAGTCCAGACATGGCATAGTATTGGCTAAATCCGTTCCCGCGAAGAGATATGGAATCGAGACAGCCGAGCCTGTTGCCAGTGCCAGACGCAAATGCCCTAATCTTGTTGTAGTCCCTTCAGACTTTAAGGTATACAGAGAGTATTCCGCCGCCTTCCTTAGTATCCTTCGAAGCTATTCATCCGAGGTTTATCAGTACAGTATCGATGAAGCATGGGTCGTGCTCGACAATTATGAGGGGTTGTACGGCGACATTACCTCCTTCGCTTACAGGTTAAAGGACGAGATCCGTGAGAAGCTGGGATTTACGGTCAATATAGGCGTTTCCACGAAGTTTACGCTTGCCAAGATTGCCGGTGACTTCGAAAAGCCGGATAAAGTACATACTCTTTTTGAGGAAGAGATTCCCGATAAATTATGGCCTCTTCCCGTCAATGTTCTTTTATATGTAGGAAAAAGCATGACTGCAGGGCTGCGCAATCTGGGAATACTGACCGTTAAAGATCTGATAGATGCAGATCCCGCTATACTTGAGTTTAATCTTGGGAAATTCGGTGTATCCCTGTGGGAAAGCGCCCATGGTGCGGATCTTAATCCTGCCGGATGGTACGAAAGTGAACAAAAAGGATATGGTAACAGTACTACGACTGCCGTAGATACAACCGATTGGAAAACCGCAAGGGGCATTCTTCTACAATTGGCCGACCATGTCGGCAGACGACTAAGAAGGGATAAAGTATATGCTTCAGTTATAAGTGTGTCTGCAAGATATTCGGATTTTGACCACCAGAGCAGGCAGATGTCTATCTCAACCGCTACATCAGTGACAGAAGATATATATGAATACGCCTGTAATCTACTTGCCACCTTCTGGGATGAGGACAGACCCATAAGACAATTGGGAATAAGAGTGACCAAGGTCACATCTGAAGTATATAAGCAGCTATCCTTTATGGACATGCTGGGATAGATCGGAATAACTCTTCCCCGTGTATTTCTTGAAGCATCTGCCGAAATAATTGGGGTCCGGTATACCAACCTCAGATGCCGCTATGAACATCTTGACATTACTCTCTGCCAGCTGCATTGCCTTATTCATTCTTAGCTCCGTAAGGTATTCAACGAATTTCTTCCCCGTATCCTGTTTGAATTTCCTTGACAGGTAGCTTGCGCTGAATCCGAAGTACTGTGCAACGAATGTAAGATTAAGCTTCGGGTCGGTATAATTATCCTCAAGATACCTCTTAATCTGCTCGGTAGCATTAGTCTCACCGGACATTACAGGTTCCTGTTCATCCTCTGTCTCTTCGTCGGACATATGTTCAGCGTCAAGCCTTCCCTTAACTTTGTTAAGAACCTTGACCACCTCAGACCTTACCATAGGCTTTAACATATATTCGAATACAGGAAGGCTTACACACTTTCTCGCATATTCAAAATCATCAAATGCAGTCATTATAATAATAACAAGCCTTGGATATCTCTCTGTAGCCATCTGAGTGAATTCTATGCCATCCATAAAGGGCATGGATATGTCCACAAAGGCAATATCCGGCCTTATGTCATCGATCACATTGATGGCCTCGACCCCGCTTGAGGCTTCGCCCACAACCTCCATTCCGAGATCCTCCCATGCTATTCCGGCTTTCATCAGCTTTCTTGCCGACTCTTCATCATCTATTAACATCACTCTGTATCGTCTGTTCATTTCCTCCGTATAACCTTTCCGGATATATAATAAGCTCTATCTCGGTATACTCTCCCGGCTCGCTCTCTATCTTCACAACGTCATCCCTTCCGCAGAATATCCTTATCCTCTCAATGGTATCCCACAAGCCGAAGCTTTTCTTATCCGTATACTTCGTATCATCCCGTTTTTGCATGAGTATCTTGTCGATCTGCTCCTTACTCATGCCTACACCTGTATCTCTGACTGCCAGATGCAGCACATCATCTATCAGTCTGCTTGTTATACTTATAGTTCCCTTCTCACCCTTTATCCTTATACCATGATATATGCAATTCTCAACGAGCGGCTGAAGTATAAGCTTCGGAATAATGTATTCCTCGGTATCCTCCGCTATATCATATATATCATCAATTATATCACCATAACGCAATTTTTGAAGCGCCAGGTAATCTCTGACTATCTGTATCTCCCTTAGGAGAGTTATCTCCCTGCTTCCCTTGCTTAAGAAATTCCGATAGAAGCTTCCAAGCGTCTCAAGGGAGTCATGTACCTTATCCGCCCCGGCCTCTAAAGCAAGATAGCCTATCGTCTCCAGCGAATTGTACAGAAAATGTGGTTTTATCTGCTCCTGAAGCACACGCATTTCCATTCTCTGAACCGTCTTCTCCTTGTCAATAACTGTTCTGATAAGACCGTTCACGGATTCGATCATCTTGTTATAGCTGTTCTTGAGCATATCAAGCTCATCATATCTCATATCCGTATCAATAGGAATGAGCTTACCTGACTGTTCGTTACGGTCCACCGCATCAGACAGGTCAAGTACGGGCTTGGTGACTCTTCTGCTTATAAAGGCTCCTATAAAGGTTGCCGAAAGCAGGAATAGCAGCATAAGGAAAAGCAGGATATATAGGAGCGTGTAAGGTATACCCTCCGGGGCATACGGGGCTATATTAAGTATCACAATGGGTAATCCCTCTATCTTACAGCCTGAGACAAGTACATTGCCGCTGTCCGTACTTAAGGTTTTATTGACTACCCTTTCACTTAAAAAGCTGTCATCATAATAGGCCAAAATATCACTGTTACCGGCAAAATATGTCCCGTCTGTACCCATGATGCATATATTCTTATCATATTCAAGTTGATGCAGCATGCTGACGAAAGTATCCGATGAGATATTCATGAGCATAACACCTGTACGCTTCTGGGAGAATATATCATTGATCTCTCGTCCTATGGTCACTACAGGCTTCCTGTCATTCCTTGATGCAATACCGTTACAGTTAAGCGATACAACAGCCTTACCCTTACCTTCCAGTATATCGTCCTTCCATGTGCCCTGATTCATCAGGTCGTAGTCGTATTTATAGAAAAATCTGTTGGTAGCCATCATGATCATATCTTCCCTGAATACCATAACGGAATCTATTCCCTCAGTCACATACAGGATGTCCATCACCCCATATCTGGCATCATTGATCATGCCTATATCAACATCATCCCCATTGGCTCTTAAGAATGTGACAAGTCTGTCATCTGTCATGATTATACGGGAGAGCTGCTTATAGTTATCAATATCTGATGCTATCCTGCTTGACAGGGTCCTAAGGATACTGTCCGCATTACGCTTTGTGTACGCCAGCCTTTCTTTGTCCGTCACCGAATACATGGCTATAAGAAAAGATACCAGCACAATAAGAATGATCCCTAAGATCACCCTTTTTAAGCTGGCAGACAGACTGGTCATATTTTTTTTATTTCGCCTTTTTACCAAGCCGGAATCATGTGCCATAAGCTTTGCTTCCTTACTGCGAATATACTATCTAAAAGATATCATTTTTTTCATGATATGCCAAGATAAAAGGTCCGGAGAAGCTCCGAACCTTTCGTATCAATAATCCTTATATCCGTTATTATTCGCTATAAGCCCTGTGACGGATCAGCCCTTGACAGCGCCCGCTATAAAGCTCTCCTGAATCTTCCTGCTTAAGAATATATATACTATAAGCGTCGGGAAGGTTGCGATAACAAGTGCCGCGCCTATCGGTCCCCAGTCAGTGGTATAGGCTCCCGAAAGTGCCTTGATACCTACAGGCAGGGTTCTGTGTGCCGAATCACTTATGAATACATTGGCGAACATGAACTCATTCCAGCATTGCAGATATGCATATATCCCTATGGTTGAAAGAGCGGGCTTCATAAGCGGAAGTATGATGGAGAAGAATGTCCTCCACAATCCGCAGCCATCTATCCTTGCCGATTCATCCAGATCATACGGTATGTCTACCATGAATCCCGTACAGATTAAGATCGACATGGACAGGGTGAATGCCGAATAGGGGATGATAAGTGTCGAATACTTATTCAACCAATGCGCCTTAGAAAGAATTACATACACAGGCACTATGGATGCCTGCAAAGGTATGGTGAGTCCCAGCATTAAGAATGAATTCATGAGCTTTGAGGCTCTCCACTTGATCCTTGTAAGCGCGTATGTAGCCATGAGTGCAGCCATAATGGATATGGCTATGGCGGCTATCGTTACTATAAGGCTGTTGATAAAGTATCTGCCCATATTACCTGTATTCATCGCGGATATATAGTTAGACCACAGCCAGTTCTTGGGCAGTCCGACAATGTTCTCACCGAATATCTCATCATTAGCCTTAAGAGAGAAGGTGAACATGAAATATATCGGGAATATATTGATCACAGCCCATATTATGAGAAATATATATATGAATACCTTGGCAACCGGATTGGTCTGCTTGATATTATATTCAATCTCCTGACATTCGTATGCGGAGGCTTTTTTTCTGTCTTTATTTTTATTTCCCATTTTACGCCTCCTTTTCCTTAAATGCTGCTGTTATTGCAAGTGCAAACGCAAAGCAAAGTACGATCAGCATTACAGATATCGTGCTACCCATTCCGTACCTGTTCCTTAGGAACAGCATGTTCTCAAGCAAGGTACTTGGAACCTCCGTAGTCTGGAAGGGACCGCCTTCGGTCAAAATCCTTACCATATCATATGACTTAAGTGAACCGGTAACCGCGAAGATAACGCTTACCCTGATTATGGGTTTGATTATCGGAATGACCACATATCTGTCCACCTGCCATTTAGTTGCTCCGTCAAGCATCGCTGCTTCTCTCAGATCCGTTGATACTCCCTTCACACCGGCATACATCAGAAGCATATGATAGCCTATGTACTGCCATACAGTAGGCACTATGATACTTCCTAATGCCGTACTGACTTCTCCGACCCATACATGCTTAAGATTGCCCAGATGTACTGCGTCTAAGAACCTGTTTAAAAGGCCGTAATCCGGATTATATATCTTTAACCATAACTGACCTATAACAACCGTCGAGATCAGGACCGGCATAAAGAATATCGACAAAAATGTCCTCTCTCCCTTAACCTTTCTTCCCAGCAACAGAGCAAGAAAAAGAGAAAACGGAAGCTGTACGAAAACCGAGAAGAATGCTATCCAAAGTGCATTCTTAAGTGATACCATGAACTTAATGGAGCCATTGGTAAAAAGCTCTTTATAATTATTAAGTCCGATAAATGTTCCTTCAGAGAAGCCGTTCCAGTCATACATACTTCTGTATACCGATATGATGATCGGGGCTATCAGTATTCCCACAAATAAGAGCAGCGCCGGGAGAAGGAACAGGAAGATCGTAACACCCTTTCCAATCGTTTCTTTAGCTTTATCTCTTTTAATATTATTAACCGTTATTGCATTATTATCAGCCATTGCCAATACCTTTCGGAAAAAATAATCCCTCCCGTTCCTCCCCAATGGGAGTTCTGGGAGGGATTTATAACATATTAACTAATTCCGGCTTAAGTCTATATGATTATCTGATATCCTTAGCCAGACCCTCAATAAACTGTGTTCCGTCTACCTGACATCCATATACCTGATCAACATATGAAAGATATGTGTTAGCATCGTCAGCGCTCATAGCTGTATCGCCGAAGAGAACGTATGAATCAGCATTTGCACAGATCTCAGATACTGCCTGTGTAAGGCCGTTGATTGAGCTTGTGTCGCCGTAAGGTGTCCAAGCGGGAAGTCCGCAGCCATCAAGATAACCATAGTGGCAGATTCTCTTACCAAGCTCGAATGTGTACTCTGCTGCTCTCTCTGCGTTAGGAGAAGATGCTGCTACTGCAAGAGTATCTGAAGGTCCACCGATAAGCTGTCCGAGTGAAGCCTTGTCAGCATTGATAACAGGGAACTCACTAACCTTAACCTTGGGGAAGAACTCCTCATTAGCTGCGAAGTCTGCACAGTTCCATGTACCGTTCATATAGAATGCATACTTACCTGCCATGAAGTTAGCCTTAACTTCGTCATTGGTAAGACCGATACCTGAAGGATCGAAGTAACCGTTGTTAACAAGACCCTGGAAAGTATCAACTGCTGCACCTACATCCGGATTGTTCCATGTTGCTCTTCCGAGGAAGATATCGTTAAGAGTATCAGCACCCACGCTCTTCTCTATAACAGACTCAAGGTACTCTGTAACACACCATGTCTCCTTACCTGCGCAACCGAAAGGAATGATTCCCTTAGCCTTAAGAGCGTCGCAGCAAGCGATGAAGTCTTCGTATGTTCCGGGAACATCATCATAGCCTACTTCCTTAAGAAGATCCATGTTAGCGAAGAGACC
>DGII01000056.1 GCA_002393095.1 Lachnospiraceae bacterium UBA3826
TCCACGCTTAAGGTGCACGCTCTTTCTCTCCATATATCCGCCACATTTACTCTGCTACTACAAATGTGATAGTTATTAGACTTCGTTGTTTGTTGCCAACTTGTCTCTCGTAGCCTAGCCTTATATGTGATTTCTGTCCGTCGGACCAGAGATTTGCTTACAGCTTCCTTCAGATTCCACCTCACGATGGACACCCTTGCTGTTCAGATATACACTTCCCACTATCTGGGCGTGTTCGGGACTTGCACCCGTTAGAGCGCGCCCATGGCGCGCAAACCATAAAAGAGCCGGCTTGCGTGTCGGCTCTTTTCTATATAATATATAATACTGTTTCGTAGCTATATAATATTTCGTAGCTGTATATTCACTCTGTCCTAAGACTTGGTCTTTAACTCCGAAGCATCACTGTTAAGGCTCTCCACCATATTGTTGATATCCTTAACTATAGCCTGATTCTGCTCACTTACGCTGTGAGTCTCGGTAGCATGCGCCGTAACCTCCTCTGTAATGGAAGATATGGTCTGTATGCTTTCTACTATCTCCTTATTGGCTGCCGCAAGCTCCGTTACAACTCCCGACAGATGTGAAGAATGATCGGTTATATTGACTACATTCTCGGCTATAGAATTAAAGCTCTCGGCAGTAGCCACGGCACACTTGCTTTCCTCAGCTCCCGTCTCGATCAGCTCATTGATGGTGCTTATCATGGTATCAACCTGTGAAGTAATATCATTGATAAGCGCAACTATATTGTCCGTTGCCTCCGTAGTCTGGCTTGCAAGTCCCGATATCTCACTTGCCACAACAGCGAAGCCTCTTCCGGCATCCCCCGCTCTGGCAGCCTCAATGGAAGCGTTAAGCGAGAGCAGGCTCGTCTCGGATGCAACATTGGTGATAAGCTCGGTTATGGTATTCATCTTGGAAGTGGTCTCCTTGAATACATCAAGAGCAGCAGCCACATCCTTACCTGCCTTATCTACCTGCTCGGTATACTTAGTCATCTGTGTAATATTCTTCTGACCCTCGGTAACAGCCTCATTAGCCGCCGTAACATTGTCATATATTACCCTGCTTGCCTCTTCCACGTTACCAATATGTGTCTGGATCTCTTCGGTCTTAACAAGCTGTCTCTGAACTGCATCCGCGGATTCTCCGGTTCCCGTGGAAACCTCATCCATGGAAGCAACGGTCTGATCGACGGAATCCTGCAGCTTATCCATCTCACTGCTCACAACAGTGATAGTATCCGACATCCTGCCGGATATATTAAGTATCTGCTCAAGTAAAGCATTGTTCTTATTCTCCTGAATGAGAAGCCTTGCTCTCCTTATCTCCTCGAACTTAATCGTTCCGTTAGATACGGCGATAAGGTAAGCCGTGATGAGGATCATAACAAGTACCTGTATCTCAAGAGTCGCCGTGATGGAATTCACATCCTCAACCTGCGTCAGTCTGACGATGGCACTTATAAGGTTCTCAAGACATACGACTATACCAAGCGCATATGTTGTCTTCTTATTATTAAAGAGTGTGACTATGATCATCATCGGAACCGCATAGGTGAATACCAGATCATTCTGTGCGGTAAAGAGTAAAAAGGTATACAGCACTCCGTAACCAAGAGCCGTAATGTGCAGCACATAAGGGGAATCATTCTGCTTCTTATAAGCGATCCAGTTTATAATAACCGGTGCCATGGCAAAAATAACAGTCGCTATTATATAACCTACCGTTCTTGCTCCCTTGAATACCTCGGCTACATAAGCCAATGAAAGAATAGAACATATTACCGTATGAGCTATTAAGGCCGTCTTGTTGGCTATAGCAAGCTCAGATTGCGCCGCAAGCGCTTCAAGCTCTTCATTTTGTCTGCTTTCATTATTCATATCCGGCATAAACCCTCGCTTTCTTTGAATACGTACATACGATTCAACAAGTTACACTTTTGTTTATTTTACCAAAAACAGCATCCTCTTTCAAGCCGTTAGGCTTATTAGTTCAAGCCCTTCATATTAAGGGATATCCTCTTTTTGACGATATCTACGGATTCAACCTCTACCTCAACTATATCCCCGATGCTCACCACATCCAACGGGTGCTTGATATATCTGTCCGAAAGCTTTGATATATGCACAAGGCCGTCCTGATGCACCCCTATATCCACAAAAGCACCGAAATCTATGACATTTCGCACCGTTCCCTTAAGCCTCATTCCCGGCTTAAGATCCTCCATACTCATCACATCCGCTTTAAGTATCGGCCCCCCTGCCTCACTTCTCGGATCTCTTCCGGGCTTTTTAAGCTCTTCTATTATATCCTTAAGAGTAGGTTCACCGACATTAAGGCTCTCCGCAAGCCTTTTGATATCTGATATCTTATTAAGAAGCCCGGGATCATTCTTAATATCTTCAAGGCTTATATTAAGACTCTTAAGCATCCTCTCCGTTACATCATAGCTTTCGGGATGTACGCCTGTCCTGTCAAGCAGATTATCAGAGTCCGGTATCCTTAAGAATCCTGCACACTGCTCGAATGCCTTCGGACCGAGCTTATCCACCTTAAGAAGATCTCTTCTGGTGACGAATCGGCCGTTTTTCTCCCTGTATGCGACTATATTGCCTGCAATCGTCCTGCTTATTCCCGATACATACTGCAAAAGTGCCGCCGATGCCGTATTAATATCCACTCCCACCTTATTGACACAATCCTCCACCACTCCTTCAAGGGAGCCTGACAGCTTCTTCTGATCCATATCATGCTGATACTGCCCTACACCGATGGACTTGGGATCGATCTTGACAAGCTCGGCTAACGGATCTTGAAGCCTCCTTGCTATGGAGGCCGCAGATCTCTGTCCTACATCGAATTCCGGGAATTCCTCGCTTGCAAGCTTGCTGGCCGAATACACACTTGCACCGGCTTCATTGACTATGACATATTTTACCGGAGTATCCACTTCCTTTATAAGCTGTGCTATTACCTGTTCGGATTCCCTTGATGCCGTACCGTTGCCCACAGAGATCAGTGTTATTCCGTACTTTTTGATAAGTGACTTAAGCTCCTTTTTGGCCTCCTCTACCTTATTCTGGGGTGCGGTAGGATATATCACCTTCGTATCCAGTACCTTCCCTGTCCGATCCACCACGGCAAGCTTACAGCCTGTTCTGAACGCCGGGTCCCAGCCAAGTACCGTATGACCTGATACGGGAGCCTGCATCAGCAGTTGTGTCAGATTCTTGCCGAATACCGTTATGGCACCGTCTTCGGCCCGTTCAGTCAATTCATTACGTATATCCCTCTCAACTGACGGTGCTGTCAGTCTGTCATACGAATCCCTTATAACCTCCTTAAGTAAAGGGGTTGTATAGACATTGGGCTGTCTTATTATTAATCCTTCAAGGTGTCGGAGTATCTCTTCCTCCGGCGCGTTGACTTTGACGGTCAACACTTTTTCCTTTTCTCCCCTGTTTATTGCAAGCACTCTGTAGCCCTGAATCTTAGCCACGCTTTCTTCAAAATCATAGTACATCTCATATACATTTCTATCATCCGTACCATCATTCTTTTTTCCTGTTGAAGCTGCCCCTGCAGTCTGCTCCTTAGTCCTTGCCTTTTCGGATGTCTCCCTCTTTTTGCTTACAAGAACCCCTTCCTTATATGTAATGTCCCTGATATATGTCCTGTATGCCGCATCATCCGATATCATCTCGGCAAGTATATCCATAGCGCCGCCTATGGCTTCCTTTACATCCGCCACTCCCTTTTTATCATCCACATACTTCCCTGCCTCGTCTTCAATGGGTCTGTCGGCATTCTGAAGGTATATATATGTCGCAAGACCCTCAAGTCCCTTCTCCTTGGCAACAGAGGCTCTGGTCTTTTTCTTCGGTCTGTAGGGTCTGTAAAGGTCATCTACGGCTGTGACCGTCACTGCCTCCTCAATGCTTTTCTTAAGCTCATCCGTCAGCAATCCCTGCTCTCCTATGGAGGATAACACCTGTTCTTTCTTCTCATCCAGATTACGGAGGTAGGTCAGCCTCTCGTTAAGTGTCCTGAGCTGCTCGTCATTAAGCCCTCCTGTTGCTTCCTTGCGGTATCTTGCTATAAAGGGGATCGTGTTACCCTCGTCTATAAGACGGATCGCCGCATCCACTTGGCTGCGGCGAACCCCTAATTCCGTTCTGATCTGTTCAGCTATATTCATATTGCTTACTCACCTTCCGTAGTATACTCTTCCTTGGTATCGTCTCTTATGATGACATCTATATTACCGCCCCTCCCCGATGCCAGCTCCATATAGAACTCCGTGAAGGTCATTCCCATATAAGGCTGTATGTACATAAGTCCTGCACCCATGCTTAAGACTCCGAGTATAAGGATCGGTATGAAGCTTATGGCAAGATACAGATATGCTGCCTTCCTGCCATGCATCATATCCCTGCTTCTTTTAAGTATCGTCTTAACATCCATATGCGGATAATCCAGTAATATATAGAAAACCTGTGATGTGACCAGTCTGACATATATTGACCCGATCAGTCCAAATATGATAAAGACAGCACTTAACAGCATTATGACAATTCCCGCGCCGAATTCCGGATTCCTCTCAAAGCTTATACCGGAGGCTGCTATCGTAACCCCGCCGTACAGATAGTCGGTAACAGTAAAGGTTATTATCGCCGGGATCATGAATAACACACATCTTATTGCTATGATAAACTGCAGTATTATGGCTTTATCGGCATATCCCTTAAAGCCCTCGAAGATATCAGTGACCTTGATAGCGTCACCGCATGCCGTCTTCATATATATGGCCCTCTCTCCGAGTGAGAAGACCGCTCCTATAAGACCCGTTATGACCATAATGGCTCCGTACATGATGATGCCGGCTGTCGAACCGGTGTCCACCAATGCCGTCGTAACTGAGCCCAGTATAAAATATATAAGCTGCACGATAAGTATGGCTCCGATTATGACCGTATACCTACCAAGCAGCTTCTCTCTTGCGATTCCTTTATAGTTACTTCTGACTCTGTAATCCATCGGAATTATCCCTTCGCATCAAAATTCATTCCCGCTAAAAGTCCCCTGTCCTTTTCCTTCAGGTTCTTCATATAGGGATTGTCCTCATTGCCGTATTTGATCTTAGTCGTGGTTGTTCCGCCGGATACGTATGTTCTTCCGCATTCCGGACATATGGAAGTATGTATTGCGACACTGGCCTGCAGCACCTTGCCGTCATTCTGGGCCGCCTTCTTATAAGCATTGGATACATGCTCGCCCTCATGAGCCCTTACGGCAGCTCCGGCCGCTTCCGGAGAAATGTGCTGTGCAGTCTGGAAGGATACGTTACACTCATCCGAACCGTCCTGATACTTCCTCTCCTTACATGTCTCACACTCCGCGGGAGATGACTTCTTACCCGGAGCAACCTTGGTCGACTCACCCGGATTGACTATAGCCTTAACTCTGCCTTCATTATCCGGACTACCCAGAGGCTTCACTGCGCCCTCCGTACCCAGACCGTTAGCAAAGGCCGCACCTGTATTAAAGCCTGTACCGCTGCCGGTACCGACTCCGGTTCCCTGATAACCTATGAAAGCCTTATATCCCGCAAAAGGGTCCCAACCTACAGGTACCATCAGACCTCCTTGTCAAGATGTGCTGTCAGACAGCTTTACCTTCAGACTCCATACTCTCCGTACTGTTACTTTTATTATAATCCAATCCGCCATCACTTGGCAATTGCGAATTGAATTGATTCCCGTAAGGAAGATTCCTGTAGGGAAGATCGAAGCTTCCATCCTGCATATCTTCCCACATATCATCGAATGTCTGGCCGTATATATCCTTGAACATACTGTTGAATTCCTGCTTAAGCGGACCGTCCGAGAAAAGCACGGTCATGGTCATTACCACTAGAAACGCATCCACCGTGATTGCCACTATTCCCGACGTTATAGCGCTTTTAGCCTTGGAATGCATCTTCCCTTCCCTGTCTCTTGATAAAAGAGCAAGTATTATTGCGGTTGAGCCCATGATAAGCGCCGGGTACACAAGCATCGTTATAAGAGATATCACCCCGACTATGCCGATCGTATATGCTGCCTTGGCCATGGAATTCACTTCCGTATAAGGTTGTATTCTCTGCCCTCCGCTTTCCGCACCGGGCTTGGGTACATACGGGCTGTTATTTTCGTTATTATCCATCTTATCCTCAGCTTTTTTCCGTTGTATTGTTGATATACTTAAGATATCCGCCGATAAAAGGGTCCAGTGCCCCGTCCATTACCGCATCCACATTACCGCTCTCTACGCCTGTGCGAAGATCCTTAACGAGCTTATAGGGCTGGAATACATATGACCTTATCTGGTTTCCCCAGCCTATCTCGGTCACTTCTCCCCTTATATCATCAAGCTTTTCCTTATTCTCCTCAAGCTTTAACATATACAGCTTGCTTTTCAACATCTGCATTGCCTTATCCTTATTCATGTGCTGGCTTCGCTCATTCTGGCACTGCACGACTATACCTGTCGGCAGATGTGTGATACGGATAGCCGATGATGTCTTATTGATGTGCTGTCCGCCTGCGCCCGAACTTCGGTATGTATCCACGCGGATATCGTCATCATTGATCTCCACATCAAGATCCGCGTCTATCTCAGGCATTACATCAAGCGATACAAAGGAGGTCTGCCGCTTCCCCTGCGCATTAAAGGGCGATATCCTTACAAGCCTGTGAACTCCCTTCTCCGACTTAAGATAACCATAGGCATTCTCACCGTTTACCTGAAAGGTAACAGACTTGATCCCCGCCTCGTCTCCGTCAAGGTAATCGAGCACTTCAATGGCATATCCCTTCTTCTCCGCCCATCTGGTATACATTCGATACAGCATTGATGCCCAGTCACAGCTCTCCGTACCACCGGCACCGGCGTTGAGCTTAAGGATGGCATTATTCTTATCGAACTCTCCCGACAAGAGCGTACTTATACGGATATCCTCAAGTTTTTCGATGAAATCATCCAGCTCAGAGCGTATCTCAGGTATCAGACTCTCATCCGCCTCTTCATAACCCATCTCTATAAGGGTCTCAATATCATCATATCCTCTTTCGAGTCCCTCTATAGCCTCCACGGTATCCTTCATATTCTTAAGATCCTTCATCTTCGCATTGGAAGTATCAGGATCATCCCAGAATCCGGGAGCCTCCATCTCTCTTTCAAGTTCTTCTATTCTTGCTTTTTTGCTATCCAGACCAAGGGACGCCTTGACTTCCGCCAGAGGCTCCTTATACTTGGACAGCTCGCCTTTCATCTGGTCCAGTTCTACCATAATTAAACCTTGTTTTAATAAACCTTATACTAACTTACGTCCGTGACACTGCTTGTATTTCTTACCGCTTCCGCATGGACAGGGATCATTGGGATATACCTTGCCCTCCATGCGCTTAACGGGCTGCTTGGCAACCGAATCATCCTTATTGGTGCCGGTAACCTTAGCCACCTGCTCACGTTCAACCTTTTCCTCCACTCTTACATGGCATAAGAGCTTCACGGTCTCTTCTCTTATCGCGTCGGTCATGGCATCGAACATCTCATAACCGCTCATCTTGTATTCGACTACCGGGTCTCTCTGTCCATACGCCTGCAATCCGATACCCTGACGAAGCTGATCCATATCGTCTATATGATCCATCCACTTACGATCTATTGTCTTAAGCAGGATCACACGCTCAAGCTCTCTTATCATCTCAGCCTGTGGGAATTCCGCTTCCTTAGCCTCGTAGAACTTGACGGCCTCTTCCTTCAACTGTTGCTTAAGTGCCGCCTTATTGCTTACATTAAGCCTTCCTCTGGTAATTGGTTCAAGGGGTATTATCGGCAGAAGCTCCGTATTAAGCTCCCTGAGATCCCACTCATCCGGCTTGTTATCCTCTCCGATAGTATTATCTACAGCATTCTCAACAATATCCGTTAAGAACTTATAGATAACATCTCTCATACTCTCACCGTCGAGAACTCTTCTTCTCTCGGCATATATGATCTCTCTCTGCTCATTGTTGACCTGATCATATTCAAGCAGATTCTTACGTATACCGTAGTTGTTCATCTCGATCTTCTTCTGAGCGTTCTCTATGGCATTGCTAAGCATCTTATGCTCGATCTCCTGCCCTTCGGGAATTCCCAGAGTATTGAACATATTGATGAGCCTCTCGGAGCCGAACAGTCTCATAAGATCGTCTTCCAAAGAGATATAGAACTTGGATTCTCCTGGATCTCCCTGTCTTCCCGCACGACCTCTTAACTGATTGTCGATACGTCGGCTCTCATGTCTCTCGGTACCTATTATCCTTAGTCCGCCAAGCGCCTTGGCTTCATCATCAAGCTTGATATCCGTACCTCGGCCTGCCATGTTGGTAGCAATAGTGACCTTGCCCTTACCTCCGGCCTCCGCTACTATCTCCGCCTCCATTTCATGGAACTTGGCGTTCAGAACCTTATGCTCTATACCGTTCTTCCTAAGCATTGCCGAAAGCTCTTCACTGGCTTCTATAGTGATCGTACCTACGAGCACGGGCTGTCCCTTGGCATGTGCTTCCTTGACCGATTCAACTATGGCGTTTAACTTCTCGCGTCTGGTCTTGTATACGGCATCCTGATGATCTATTCTCTTAACCGGTCTGTTGGTGGGTATCTCTATGACATCCATCTCATAGATATCCCTGAACTCTTTTTCTTCCGTCAGGGCTGTACCTGTCATGCCGGCCTTTTTCTCGAATTTATTGAAGAAGTTCTGGAATGTAATGGTGGCCAGAGTCTTACTCTCTCTCTTGACCTTCACATGCTCCTTGGCTTCTATGGCCTGATGGAGACCATCGGAATACCTTCTTCCGGGCATTATACGTCCTGTGAATTCGTCTACAATAAGCACCTGATCATCCTTGACAACATAATCCTGATCTCTGAACATCAGATTATGAGCTCTTAGCGCAAGTATGATATTGTGCTGTATCTCAACATTCTCCGGATCTGCCAGATTGTCTATATGGAAGAACTGCTCCACCTTGGCTACACCCTGTTCCGTCAGGTTTAAGTTCTTATCCTTCTCATTGACGATGAAGTCTCCGGTCTCCTCCTGTACCACGCCCATGATGATATCCATCTTGGACAGATCCTCCACATCCTCACCTCGCTGCATCTGGCGTGCCAGTATGTCGCAGGCCTCATACAGCTTGGTGGACTTACCGCTCTGACCTGATATGATCAAAGGAGTCCTCGCTTCATCTATAAGCACGGAGTCAACCTCATCGATTATGCAATAGCTTAGCTTCCTAAGAACAAGCTGTTCCTTATAGATGACCATGTTGTCTCTTAAGTAGTCAAATCCAAGCTCATTATTCGTGACATAGGTTATGTCGCAGCTATATACCTTCTGCCTCTCCTCAGGTGTCATCCCGTTAAGTATTACTCCAACGGAAAGTCCGAGGAACTCATGCACCTGTCCCATCCACTCGGCATCACGTTTTGCCAGATAATCGTTGACGGTGACGATATATACCCCGTCTCCTTTTAAGGCATTAAGGTATGCAGGACAGGTAGATACAAGCGTCTTACCCTCACCGGTACGCATCTCGGCTATTCTTCCTTGATGAAGGATGATACCACCTATGAGCTGCACTCTGTAATGCTCCATATTGAGCACTCTCTTGGCAGCTTCTCTTACGGTTGCGAAAGCTTCCGGCAAAAGATCATCCAACGTCTCGCCGGCGGCAAGTCTGTCCTTATATTCCTTGGTCTTACCCTTAAGTTCCTCATCTGACATGGCTTGGAACTTCGGACGAAGCGCTTCGATTGCATCCACTATCGGGTATATACGCTTCAGTTCTCTCTGACTGTGTGTACCGAAGACCTTATCTATTATCTTACTCATAGAACTCCTTAATTAAATCCTATTTTAATATACCTCGGCTTTTTCTTCACCGTTAAGAACTCTTAAGCCACCCTGTGCAAGAGCAAGAAGCTCATCCTCACCCGGATATACGGTAAAGGGAGCGATCCACTCACACGCTTCCTTAAGGCCGGCTACTACCACCTTATCGTATGCTATACCGCCTGTGACAATGATAGCATCCACCTTGCCCTTAAGCACACATGCCATCGAGCCTATGTCCTTAGTCACCTGATATATGAAAGCGTCTCTCGCGGCTCTGGCCTTCTCGTTGCCTTCATCCACCATCTTCTCAACGTCTCTCATGTCATTGGTGCCGACATATGCGTTGAAGCCGCCGCCGCCGACGAATTTCTTATATACCTCTGCCTCCGTATACTTACCTGAGAAACACATTCTGATGAGGGCACCCGAAGGAACCGCGCCTGCTCT
Organism: Lachnospiraceae bacterium UBA3826; assembly: GCA_002393095.1. GTDB lineage: Bacteria > Bacillota > Clostridia > Lachnospirales > Lachnospiraceae > Colinaster. Next base: position 10,385 of record DGII01000056.1, read on the forward strand.
CTCAGGAGAGAAAGCACCGTCACCGTCCAGTGCATTGAACACATCCACCACCTGACCGTTAAGATGAGCACCGACAGATACACCGCCGCCCATGTGTACCACAATAAGTCTTAAGCTGTCATATGCCTTGGAATTCTCCTTCGCGTATCTTTTGGCAACAGCCTTCTGGTTAAGTGCGTGAAACACACTTGTACGAGGCAGTTCGGGAACACCGGAGAATCTTGCCACATCACTAAGCTCATCAACCACGACGGGATCGACGATATAGCTTGGAACACCTATCTCATCACCTATCTCACGGGCAAGTATTCCGCCCAGGTTGGACGCATGCTGTCCCTGTTTTCCTATCTCAAGATCATGCAGAAGCTCGTCTGTTACTTCATAAGTACCGCCGGGAATGGGCTTAAGCATTCCGCCTCTTCCGACTACCATGTTAAGCGACTTGATGTCGAAGTTCTTCTCCTTCAGAAGATTCATGATGATCTCCTTGCGGAATTCCTTCTGATCCACTATGGTAGCGTATCTTCCTATCTCCTCTGTGGAATGGCGAAGCGTCTCCTCAAAGAGAAGCTTCTCATCTTCAAATACGCCTATCTTGGTGCTTGTTGATCCGGGATTGATAATAAGACTTTTTATGCTCATTTTATTCTTCCTTTCCGATATTGTGTATGTACTGAATTACAGTCTGCTTGATACAAGTGCTGCAAGAGCTATGGAATTAACCTTTACATCAACGGTATCCGACCTTGATGTCAGAATTACCGGTGCCTTGGTGCCTGTAAGGATATTGCCGTTCTTGCAGGGAACCATATGAACTATGGCCTTGTATGTAAGATTACCCGCATGTATATCGGGGAACACGAGAATATCCGCATCTCCGGCAACTCTTCTGTCAAGCGCGCCCTTTTCCTCTGCCGCTTCCTTATATAAGGCGATATCGAGTGAAAGAGGACCGTCCACTATACAATCCTTGATCTCACCTGCCTCGTTCATGCGGGTAAGCTCAGCAGCATCCAATGTTACGGGCATCTTCTCATTAACAGTCTCAAGTGCCGCAAGTACCGCAACCTTAGGCATTGATACTCCGCAGGCCTTGGCTACGTCAACTGTATATTCTATCATGCACTTCTTATCCTCAAGTGTCGGATAAGGCATGAAGGCAACATCTGTGAAAAACAGCAGTCTGTCAATACCGGGTATCTCGAATACGCATACATGAGACAGGGGCTTACCTGTACGAAGTCCCACCTCCTTATTGAGCACGCTCTTAAGGAAGGTTCCTGTGGGAAGCAGTCCCTTCATATACATATCGGCCTCTCCGTCATGTACGAGCTTAACGGCCTTAAGTGAAGCCTCTACTATATCCTTCTCATCTATAACCTTGTAATCCCCGATATTCATTCCGATCTTGCCGGCGATAGAAGCGATCTCATCCGCATCACCCACCAGAATAGAATCTGCGATGCCTCTCTCCTTGGCTACCTTAACCGCTTCAAGCACAGCCTCATCCTGTGCTACGGCAACAGACAGCTTCTTAAGACCTGCCTGCCCTACCTTGGATAAAAGATCATCGAATGACTTACTGTTAGAATTGCTCATTTTACCTGTTCCTCCGCTGTGTTTTGTTTAATATATTAATTCCAAATATAACTTTCTGCTATGACGGGCGCATTTTTACCTGTTTTTAATGACACCGTAATCTATATAATATCACTATATGGGCAATTATTCAATCATTACGTGCAATTAATCCCTTCTTAACCCCTAAGGCAGTAGTTGGCACCGTCAATGCACTCTATCATATGCTTTACCGTCATATCCGTCAGAAGACAAAGCAGCTCTTCTATCCTGATATCGACCCTTGCACTTAATTCATAGAATATCTCACTTGCCGTCTTCGGCCTGTAATCCAGTACTCCAAGCACTTCCCTTTCATTGACGGTCATAAAGGACTTATCATGGTCCGCATTAAGATATCGCATGTTATCTTTATCTTGACCGTTCTCCTTTGCAGTCTTTATTTCTTTATTGCCGAATCGGCTGATTATCTGCTCGGTAAGCTCATATGGTCTGAGCGCAGGCACGGCTCCTTCACTGATAAGCCGGTTACATCCGTAGCTTAAGGAATCCGTTATGCGTCCCGGCAGAGCATACACCTCCCTGCCCTGTTCCAGAGCCATATTCACCGTAATAAGCGTTCCGCTTCTTTCTCTGGCTTCTATGACCAGCACCGCGTCCGCCAGTCCCGATATTATCCTGTTACGTCTGGGGAAATTCGCCGCCATTGCCGGATATCCGGGAGCCAGTTCGCTTATCACACCGCCCTTAGACATCAGCTCTTCGTATAATTCGGCATTTTCTCTGGGATAGCATACATCCACTCCGCTTCCCAGCACTGCATAGGAGCTGCCTCCTGCCATCAGCGCCGCACGCCCGGCTATCCCATCCACTCCTCTTGCCATACCGCTTATGATCTGAATTCCTGCCGTCGCAAGCTCTATGGCGAATTCCCTTGCCATCTGCCTGCCATAGCCCGAACAGTTCCTTGCGCCGATAATGGCAATGGATGGGATGTCATCAGCCGGCAGCTTCCCTATATAATACAGCTCCTTTGGTCTGTCACTAAGGCACTTAAGCCTTCGGGGATAATCCTTATCTCCCTCTTTAGTGTGCCCGATATCTCTTCTTATCAGTTCATTCTCTATACTCATATCCTTCTCCTTTATCCCCTGTAGCATACTGCCTCTCTTAAGTGAGCCACCCCTATATCTTCACAGCCCTCCAGATCTGCTATGGTTCTCGCCACCTTAAGTATCTTGTGATAAGCTCTGGCAGTAAGATTCATCGGATCGTATATCTCCTTCATATATTCCCTCTCATCGCTGCCAAGCCCGCAGTATTTCTCTATGCTTCCCGAAGGTATCTCGCTGTTATATCTGATACCCGTATTCTCATATCTTATCCTCTGACGTTCATAGGCTCCGGCTACCTGTCTGCTTATTTCATCACTTCCCTTTCTTCGGCTGTCAGCCGCTCCCTTTCCCTTAAGCTTTGGTGCTCCTACCACCCTGTCAGCGTCAAGTCTGGAGATATAAGTGATTATATCTATCCTGTCCTTTATCGGGCCAGATATCCTGCTTCTGTACCTTGCTATCATCGGCTCCGTGCAGTTACACAGATTGCGGTCAGGATAGTATCCGCAGGGGCACGGATTGGCAGCCGCAACGAGCATGAAATCCGCCGGATAGACGTAAGACGTTCTGGATCTTGTCACCCTTATCTCCCTGGCTTCCAGTGGCTCTCTGAGCGCCTCTATGCTTTCCCTGTTGAATTCCGGCAGCTCATCCAGAAAAAGTACCCCTCTGTGACACAGGGACATAATACCGGGTCTCGGATATGCGCCACCTCCCGTAAGAGACACGGTAGTGGCAGTGTGATGCGGTGAGTAAAACGGCCGATTCGTTATATACGGCCTGTCCTTATTAAGCAGCCCCGATACACTGTATATCGTGGATACCTCTACACTTTCCTTCTCATCCATAGGCGGCATGATAGACGGTATCCTCTTGGCTATCATCGTCTTACCCGCTCCCGGAGGACCGACCATCAGCATATGATGGAATCCCGCCGCAGCTATCGTCGCTGCCCTGATACATGCCTCCTGCCCTATGATATCGGCAAAGTCATCCTTAGTGGACGGCAGTTTGCTTCCATCCGTACATATCCCGTTATTATCGGCATATATGCCGCATATCTCTTCACCGCCCTGTAACAGATGCATAACCTTACCGACATCCTCTACCGGGATTATCTCTATACCCGATACGAAGGATGCTTCCTTCAGGTTATCGGCAGGCACCATACACCTGCGCAGCCCACTCTCCTTGGCTTTGATCAATATCGGCAGCACACCGTTCACCGCCTTCACATCTCCGTTCAGTCCAAGCTCACCTATGATAAGCATATCCTCAATCGATTCATCGGTCACAAGACCCAGCGCATTCATGATGCCTACCGCAATAGGCAGATCAAAGGCTGTTCCCGACTTAACTATATCCGCAGGCGATATATTCACGGTTATCCTGATCGGCGGAAGCTCTATACCGCAATTTTTAAGAGATACCTTGACACGTTCCCTTGCCTCCTTGACTTCACTTAACAGTCTTCCAACCATTTCAAAAGCCGGCAGACTTCTCTGCACATCAACCTCTACAGACGCAATGTAGCACATAAGACCGCATAAGCCGCCCGAATTAACAGAAGAATACATAAAACCCTCCTAATCCTTATATATGATTATCAGTAATTGGGAAATATCCCGAATGGTTCGATATGCCCTTATATATTCGATATGCTGATACTCTATCACACGCACTGTGATAAGTCAATGATCTGTATGCAAAAAGGAGAGCCGCCCCTGCGACTCTCCCTTATCGTCCTTATACCAATATGGTCTTAAAAAAGCTTATTCTCCATTGCATCCGGGTCCACAGCGAACTGTACCGCAGTCTCTTTGGATATCTTATTGGCAAAATAAATCTGCTGTATACAGTCATCCATCGTGATCATACCCATCTTACGATTAGTCTGCATGACACTTGTAAGCTGATGCGACTTACCCTCTCTTATAAGATTCTTAACCGCATTGGTCGTATGAAGCACTTCAAAAGCCGCTACTCTGCCGTTGCCGTCCGCAGTCGGCATAAGCTGCTGCGAGATGACCGCTTCGAGCACGTTGGCAAGCTGTACTCTGATCTGCTGCTGCTGATGCGGCGGGAATACGTCGATGATACGGTCGACGGTAGATGCCGCACCGATGGTATGCAGGGTGGAAAGCACCAAGTGTCCTGTAATAGCGGCACGGATACCGATATCGGCAGTTTCCGAGTCACGCATCTCACCAATCATAACGATGTCAGGGTCCTGACGAAGGATAGA
>DGII01000127.1 GCA_002393095.1 Lachnospiraceae bacterium UBA3826
GATACTGGATGGTCAGGATAAGCAATTTCATGGGTTTTTCACTTGCACTCATATTAGAGGGCGGATTCGATATGTATCTTATCGATCTGTATTCCAATATGCAGTTCTTACGGGAGATCAGGTGGCTATAACGAATATTCGTATAAGCGGATAGACAGAGGTATGTCGTTGAAAAAGGATATGAAGGAAAAGGAAAGTGTTACGGGAGGCATAGAGAAGAAGATAGACAGCCTCTCGCATAAGAGGGAGCCATCGGTTGTCATACTGGCTCTCCTTTTATTGTTGTATGCCTTTTCTCTTATTCTTGTGAATATGTCCACAATAGGCACGGGTGTTATCATGCTGCACGGGAATGCCGTGCCGATAGTGTCTTTTACCGGAGTCTTTTCATCAATATCCAATATATGTGTCATCTTCATGGCGGTGTTCTATGGCAAAAAGGGTTATATCTTTGCACTTTCCCTGCTGCTTATACAGTTTCCGAGGCTTATCATCCTCATCTTCAGAGAGCACAATTTCACATCTCTTCCGGGAGTGTTCAGTACACTTTTGACAATAACAGCCATTACTCTCATATATACGAGAAATAAGAAGATATCCGGATACCAGCAGATCGAGGTGGATTATCTTAAGAAGCAGCAGAAGCTTTCGCAGCGTCTCTTCGAGCAGACCGCCACTGCCCTTGTAAGCGCAGTGGATGCCAAGGATAAATATACGCATGGTCATTCTACCAGAGTGGCTGAGTACTCAAGCAAGATAGCGAGGCTTGCAGGCAAGAGTGAAGAAGAGTGCAGAGAGATATATTTTGCCGGACTCTTACATGATGTGGGCAAGATCGGAATAGATGACCGTATCATCAATAAGAATGGCAAGCTTACTCCGGAGGAATATGATGTCATCAAGACACATCCGGACATGGGCAATCAGATTCTTATAAGCATAACCGAGTACCCGTACCTTAGCATCGGAGCGCATTATCACCATGAGAGATATGACGGCAAGGGCTATCCTGACGGACTGATAGGAGAGGATATACCTGAGATCGCAAGGATAATAGCGGTGGCGGATGCTTATGATGCCATGTCATCGAAGAGAAGCTACAGAGATACAATCCCGCAGCATAAGATAAGGGAGGAGATCGTAAAAGGCATTGGCACGCAGTTTGATCCCAAGTTCGCAACCATCATGCTTCATCTCATTGATAAGGATGAAGAATATGAGATGCAGGAGAGGAGCGAGGTAAAGGAATTAGCCGGTAAGAACTACCTTAATTGCAGGGAATACAGGGAGGATATCTCGGAAGGGATACTGCTTGACCGGCGTATGATAAGGCTGCATATGCAGGTATCGACAGCAGAAGACTACAGAGGCAGGGAATACATACCCTCCATAATCCTCTTCGACTCACTGGACGGAAGATTCCATAATGATGAGAGGAATATCAGGGATATGCTTTATCTGGAATATGCCGAGGTAAGATTCGACGGCAAGGTCAGGATAACCGGAGCAAGAACCTTCAAGACCGAGCTAAGCGAGTATGTGCCTGTGGGAGGTCTGGACCTTGAGGAGTTGTATGCCAAGGGTATCAAGTATGAGGTAGAAGCGGTAAGGTATAAGGATCATGTCCTTATCAAGATCATGAGTACCTTAGGTGCAGTTAAGGTCACATTTGCACTTGAGGACAGTGTGAGATTCGCATATCTGTCTCTTACGGGTGAGCATTGTGATATAAGGAACGTTCAGGTCGCTAAGGATGTAAAGGAGATCGATTCCGGCTTTATCACGCGCATAGCGGAGGAGATAAGCTATATTGACGGACCTGAAGGCGATATACCGAACCTGCAGGTGAACGGCTGGTGCGTTGAGTCATCGAAGCCCTTTGTCATAGGTGATGAGACGAAGATATCCTTCCACTCTAAGAGTCTTCCTACATCAAGGCTTATATGGCACTGCCCGTATCTGCAGCTTTTTGCCTCGGATAACGGAAGGATAGGCGGACCGGGCTACAGGGAACTTGTGCTTGTAAGGTTTGACGGTGAGGATTGGGAATCCGACGATAAGGTTAAGAATGAGATACTTGTGCAGAAGGATGACAGCTTCACCAATTGGGATGCGTGGAAGAAGCTTAATAAGAACGGTATGGACTGTGAGATCACAGTCAGGCGTAAGGGTAATACCATAACAGTTAATACTGCGAACGGCGGCATAGATATTAAGTGCGTGACGGATATAACGGATGAAGTGGGGACTGTATACGGGGCTCTTACGGGCGATCAGGTGGTGCTTACGAATATAAGGCTGGGTTAATTGAAGCCGGGATGAAGTCCTATGTGTAAAATAAAATGAAAATTATTCTCAAATTGGTTGACAAGTGTGAGAATGGTGTTATAATTGAGAACAGTTATCAAATTAAAAATGATAACTGTTCTCATTTTATACAAGTGGCACAAGTGCTTCGGAATGGAGTTTATTATGAAAAAGAAATTGGCAATAACGGTTTTTATGGTACTGGTCATCTGTACTCTGGCGGCATGCGGTACGAAAAATACGACGGCATCCGTAGCGGGAGCGACGGATAAGGACGCCGCATCGAAAATGAGCATAGTGACCACGATATTCCCGGAATATGACTGGGTTAAGGCGATTCTTGGAGATGAGGCGGACAGGGCTGACATAACCATGCTTCTTGATAACGGTGTGGATCTACACAGCTATCAGCCGACAGCAGAGGATATCCTTAAGATATCTACATGTGATGTCTTCATATATGTAGGAGGAGAATCGGACGAGTGGGTCGAAGATGCGCTCAAGGAGGCTGTCAATAAGGATATGAAGGTCATTAATCTCCTTGATGTCTTAGGTGATAAGGTGAAAGAGGAAGAAATAGTTGAGGGAATGGAAGCGGACCATGACCATGAGCACGAGCATGGAGATGAAGATCATGATGAGGATGAGCATGAGCATGAGGGCGAGGAGCATGATGAAGACGAGCACGTATGGCTCTCTCTTAGAAATGCGCAGATTCTATGCGATAAGATCGCAGAGACTTTAGAGCAGACAGATCCCGAATATGCTGATACATATAAGAAGAACGCGGATGAGTACAAGCAGAAGCTTGATGCGCTTGATAAGGAATATGAGGCGGCTGTAGCTTCGGCAGCCAAGAAGACATTGCTTTTCGGAGACAGATTCCCCTTTCGCTATATGACCGATGATTACGGACTTGACTATTATGCGGCATTCGCAGGCTGCTCGGCAGAGACGGAGGCAAGCTTTGAGACGGTCATATTCCTGGCTGAGAAGACGGATGAACTCGGACTTAATTCCATAATGACTATTGAAGGAACGGACAAGAGGATAGCGGAGACTGTAAGGGATAATACACAGGATAAGGCTCAGCAGATACTTACCCTTGACTCGATGCAGGGAACCACATCCGAGGATGTGTCGGGGGGAACAACATATATCTCTGTCATGACGGATAATCTTACCGTGCTTAAAGAGGCTCTAAGCTAAGAACCTTACATGAAAATGAGAGGAATGTTCTCATCTTATCATGATGAGGAGACCGATAAGAGCTACTATGCATGTATCATTCAGGATGCCACAGCCTGCTGTGCACAGGGCATAGAGTTCGAGCTTGAGGGAGAGTATACATACTGTACCCTAAGGAACGCACACTATATATAAGGCAGAATATGTATAAGGGAATGTCATATGAGCACAAGATCAAATTACAAGACCAAGCAGAAAGAGATACTTATAGAATACTTCAAGAAGGCATCGGGAGAGCATATTACCGCCGGTGACGTATGCGAGCATTTTAAGAGCAAGGGCTCGACCATAGGTCAGGCTACCGTATACAGGCAGCTTGAGAGGCTTGTGGATGAGGGCATAATCGGTAAGTATGTAATAGACGGAGTCACTCCCGCCTGCTTCGAGTATATAGGAGAGGGTGCACATGCGGACGAGAAGATGTGCTTTCATTGTAAGTGTGAAAAATGCGGCAGGCTTATACATATGCACTGCGAGGAGCTTGAAGGGATAGGCGAACACCTCTATGAACACCACGGCTTCACTCTTAATCCCATGCGCACGGTATTCTATGGGGTATGTGAGGAGTGTGCCGCAGAAGGGACGCATACATGAGCTATATAAGTGTTAAGGATTTAAGCGTCGGATATGACGGCGTGGCAGTTGAGAAGAATATCAATTTTACCGTGAATAAGGGTAATTACCTGTGCATAGTCGGTGAGAACGGTTCGGGCAAATCTACCCTTATGAAGACCATGCTTGGACTGCGCGAGCCTATAAGCGGTTCTATC
>DGII01000157.1 GCA_002393095.1 Lachnospiraceae bacterium UBA3826
CGGAGTGACAAGATTCGAACTTGCGACCTCCGCCTCCCTAAGACGGCGCTCTAACCAAACTGAGCCACACCCCGTTTAATGCCACGGACTATTGTACCAGAACTTTTCAAACTAATCAAGCCCTAAATATTCATTGATTTCACCGGCTATGTATGAGTAGTCTCCCATCCTGCCTGCTGCCTCATCCATTATAGCTTTATACTCCGCAGTTTTATCCGTCGATCCCGCAGCCATATAGCCCGTATAACAAAAAGCCGCTTCATAATAATCCGCTATGGCATTGGGTATAGCAAGTGTGGGATTGTCCTCCACGGTTACACCAAGCGCATCATTCTCAAGCTTATATTCCACAAGTCTCTGATATCCCGAATAATCCATGACACGAAGCAGATCCTCCGATGTATGCTCCTCAAAGAAGGTGTTCTGCCTCGGCGATGTACGAATGAAAAGGCCAAGCAGCATAAAAGCAAGTACTACGGTAAGCACTACTATTGCAGCATTTAAAAGCGTATACTTTTTATCCGTATTATCCTCTTTGGCCGCAGTCTTATTTTCCTCTCTTTTTTTCATAGCCTTCCTCCATGAGTATCTGTCTCTTTGCTTCGCTTAGCTCCCAGAAGCTCTCCATCTCCTCATCCGTCAGATTAAAATATCCTTTTACAAGTATCTCCGTATGGTCGTACAGATCATTGATATAAGCCGTCACGGTATCATTGTAGTATCTCTCACGTTCCCAATCACCCGGATTCTTATATCCATAGATTCTTGTGAATATCTCCTCTATATTCCTGACGCCCTCGGATGTCTCCATGAAGCCGTCCTCATCGAGCAGATAATCCATATACTCCATAAAGGAATTATAGCTTCGACTGCTCTCTGCTATGTAATAATACTCCGAAAGAGTATCCGAGAAAGTGATCCGGTTAGCCTGACAGTAATAGAATACTCCGAGATAATCCCGCTCAGCTATGAGCTTATCAAGCTTAACCCTGTATTCGTCGGCATGCTTTGCCACCTGTCTTTCTTCCCTTGCGTCTCTTATCTCATAGCTTTGGGTCCTTGCCACCGCAGTCGCCGCAATAAGCGCAACAAGCACCGCTATGACTGTTATGCGAACAGTCATATTATTGAATCTGCGACTGTTACCGAGCACCTCTTTTTTTGTGGACTCATAGTCGGCGCTGTACTTGCGCATATCCCCCATATGCTTTTTAACAAATCTGTTCTCTTTACCGCAATATGGACATACTGCATCCTCTATTCCGAGGTTATTGCCACAGTATTCACACTTCATATCCTGCCCTCTGTCTTACTTACGTTCCTTATTGATACCTGTCATAATACTTTTTGGCGACCTTCTCGCACTTATCGTATTCTATATTGCCATACTGATTGATCACTTCGTCCTTAAGCCGGTTCAGCTCATCCTCCGAGTAATTAAGCCTCTCCTTAATGATGGTCTCCATCTCATCCCTGCAGGGCTTAAGTATCTCTTGTTCTTCTTCATCCAGTTCCTCTGCATAATTACCGTAATAGAAGAACATACAGTTGTATGTCGCTGCAGAAGCAGCATATTCATTCCAGCCGTTCTTATCCACTTCGGTAAGCAGCATCACTGTATCATGATACCTGCCATATACATAGACGAAGTCCTTATGCTCCCATTTATATGTATCATGCTCATAATCCGCGTACACGGCCTCAAGCAGTTCATCATACTTTCCGGCCTCATAGAGACTGTCGTATCTCGGAAAATTCTCTCTCTGCCATGTCATCTCCTTAAGCATATCCTCGCCGGAAGCATTACTTCTGCTGCGTATGATACTCTCGGCAAAATTCTTAAAAAGGAAATAAGCTGTGGCTAAGGCGGCGAACACAAGCAGCGTTGCAACGATTATGATAAAAAGCTTTTTATAGCTTTTCTTATACTCTCCGGCCGCTTCCTCATCAACTACATCGAGCTTCCTTCGTACCTTATCAAGCTTCTCCATGTACTGCCGTTCTGCACCTTCTTCATTGATATAACCGCAGAAAGGGCACTTGGGGCTGTATTTTTCCATAGCCGCCCCACAGTTGGGGCACTTATATATATTATTCATATCTGACTCCCGGATGCCTTGCTTAGCCATAACCAAGCTATTACATCCCGTTAATGATGGAAGAGTCTCACTCCGTTGCAGACCATGACCATACCGTACTCATCGGCAGCCTTAATCACTATATCGTCTCTTACCGAGCCACCGGGCTGTACAATGTATTTTACACCACTTTTGGCAGCTCTGTCGATATTATCAGAGAACGGGAAGAAAGCATCCGAACCAAGTACCACATCCGTAGCCTTGGCAAGATAGGTCTCCTTCTCCTCCTTGGTGAACACTTCGGGCTTAACAGTGAAGAAATGCTCCCACTTGCCGTCAGCAAGCACATCCATGTAATCATCCCCAATATAATTATCTATGGCATTGTCCCTGTCGGGTCTTCCTATATCCTCCTTAAAGGGAAGGGAAAGCACCTTGGGGGACTGGCGAAGGAGCCAGTTGTCCGCTTTACTGCCCGCAAGTCTGGTACAATGTACTCTTGACTGCTGCCCTGCACCTATTCCGATAGCCTGACCGTCCTTGACAAAGCATACCGAATTGGACTGTGTATACTTAAGTGTGATAAGAGCTATCTTCATGTCATCCTTCACACTGTCCGGAAGCTCCTTATTCTCAGTCACTATATTCTCAAGCAGGCTGTTGTCTATAGGAAGCTCATTGCGTCCCTGCTCGAAGGTTATCCCGAATACCTGCTTATGCTCTATGGGCGCAGGCTTATATGAAGGGTCTATCTGAATGATATTATAATTACCCTTCTTCTTACTCTTAAGTATCTCAAGCGCCTCATCAGAATATCCCGGAGCTATGATACCGTCAGATACCTCTCTTTTGATAAGGTTAGCCGTACATGCATCACACTCGTCGGATAAGGCTATGAAATCTCCGAAGCTGCTCATTCTGTCCGCACCTCTGGCTCTGGCATATGCGCTTGCAAGAGGCGAAAGCTCACCCAGTTCATCCACCCAGTATATCTTCTTAAGTGTATCGCTTAAAGGTCTTCCGACCGCCGCACCCGCAGGTGATACATGCTTAAAGGATGTAGCAGCAGGAAGTCCCGTTGCCGCCTTAAGCTCACTTACAAGCTGCCATCCGTTGAAGGCATCCAGAAAATTGATATAGCCCGGCTTACCGTTAAGCACGGTGATCGGAAGCTCCGAGCCGTCCTCCATGAATATCTTAGAGGGCTTCTGATTGGGATTACATCCGTATTTTAATTCAAGTTCTTTCATGGCTTTCTCCTACTTGTTCTTATTCACTATCCTTGTCTCGTACTTGCCTGTCTCAATATCTATGTACCGTACAAAGAGACTTACCTTATTCTCTTCGTTAAGACTTCCCCACACTCTGTCTGTGAACTCATCTATTCCGCCCTTTATCTCCACCCATTCAGGCTCGCCCTCGAAGCTTGGAAGAGGATTGCCATCCTTCATATAAGTGTGGATGAAGCGTCCCTCACCCGCCATCGGATTCTCATAGGCGAAGGCATATCTTAAGCATGATGCGGGATTGCCGTTATTACTCTTAAGTATGCTCATGGCGAAGTTATACTTTCCGTTCTCTATATGCATGATACCGGATATTCTGGGAGTATAGTTGGGCTCGTCAGGCTCGAACTCTCTGCATCTTAAGGACTGCTCGAAGGTCATCTGCTTATCCATTCCCTCATAGATAGTATCCGTCTGATCGCCGTTAGTCACGATCGTCTTATTGCCAAGTACCCTTACAGGCGCATATATGATAAGCGAAGGATCGGTAAGCTTGGATGGATCGAAGGCTTCTGTCCTGATACCCTCACCGTCCTCTACGAATACCCTGTTACGGCTGTTGACACTTCTTCCCATGATAAAATACGCTGCAACTGCGTATCTGCCGTCTTCCGACCTTCCTATCACTATTCCGCGACCGGGATAGGCATTATTCTTAAGCAATTCTTCTACACTGTACTTTTGCATACGATTCTCCTTTTCATTTTGCAAACGGTATATGTTCCGTGCTCATATCGTTCCTTATCCGTCCGAAGCTCCGGCAGACATAGTAAAACCGACAGACTGAGCCATTGTATGTGCCCAGACGGTCGGCTAAATTCCTGCTATCGGGTGTCAATCCTTCATATCTTCACCCTGTCATATACTCCATGTGGTTGCTTCCACCTGCAGATCACTCTGCATTCCGTCAGTCGTATATGGCATATTGTAACAGACACTTGCTTACATGACAAGTCCGAAACCTCGTTCGGATGAACACAGGCAGTTCATGTCATATTCGCGTCTTATTCATATCCCCTTCATATCCGATGATCGTACCACCGCCCACAACGATATCTCCGTCATATACGACAAGCGACTGTCCCGGAGTTATTGCCCGCTGGGGCTCATCGAAGATAAATACATAGGTTTCATCATCCATCTTCTTAAGATGTCCCGGCTGCTCCTTCTGTCTGTATCTTGCCTTGGCAAAATACTGCTTACCGCAGTCCGGTTCCTCTCCGGATATCCAGTTAATATCGTTAAATTCAGCTTCCCTTGCAAAAAGGTCCTCATTATCTCCCAGGATCACCCTGTTATTCTTAACATCTATCCCTGTCACGTATAATGGTCTGTCTGCACTTATGCCAAGTCCCTTACGCTGCCCCAATGTATAATAAATGATACCTCTGTGTCTTCCAAGCACATTCCCGTCCTTATCTGCAAAATCCCCCTCCTTATAATCTCTGCCCGTGTATCTGCATATCACGGCACCGTAGTCTCCATCCGGAACAAAGCATATATCCTGTGAATCCGGCTTATCACTGTTGACGAAGGCTTCTCTATCCGCTATCTGTCTTGTATCACTCTTACACATATCCCCAAGCGGGAATTCTATGTGCGATAACTGCTCCTGTGTGAGCATATACAGCACGTAGCTCTGATCCTTATCCGGATCTGTTGCCTTCTTAAGCAGATAGCTTCCGTCCGGCGACTGCTCTATACGGGCATAGTGCCCCGTGACCACCTTCTCGCAGCCAAGCTCCCGTGCCTTCTTAAGCAATATATCGAACTTAAGATATCTGTTGCAGTCTATGCAGGGATTGGGTGTTATACCTCTTTCATAGCTGTCAGTGAATTTATCTATGACCTTCTCTTTAAACTCATCCTTATAATTAAGTGTATGGAACAGCATATCGAGCTTACCCGCAACAGCCCTCGCATCGGCAACATCTCCCTCGGAGCAACAGGTACGGCAGTCCTTCCTATAAGCGCATGACCCACCCGTATCACCATCCACAGACGTATCAGTAAGCTTTGCACCTGACGCATAGAGCTCGTCATCCTCTCTGTCATACAGGCGCATCGTTGCTCCTATGCATTCATATCCTTTATCCTTCATAAGCTTGGCGGCTACAGACGAATCCACTCCACCGCTCATGGCTATCAGTGCTTTCATATATTATCCTAATATCCTAATGTCTTAATATCCTAATATCTTAAAATCTTAACAGTACGAACCATTGATTACTTTTTACTATCATGTACGCTACCTATGATAACCTATGTGTAACGCCTATTGCAACAAAAAAGCGTCCGCAATTACGCGGACGCCTGATCTCATTATCATTACGCTTTCATATGCCCTGCATGTATAAAATACTTACATGAAAAGCCCTGTTGCCTGCTTCTTCTTATCCTCCTGCTGCTTCCTAAGCATCATGGTCTGATAATCTCTTAATACCTGCTGCTTCTTAAGCTGTGATGAAGCCTTGGCCACATCCGTATCTCCTATACGGCTCTTTGCTGCCGTCGTATTCTCGGCAGATATCTGACTTGCCCTGATATTATGCTCTAAGCCGTTAGTCTGCGCGCCAACACTGCTTCTGGCACTTGTCACCTGACTTATCATATCCGAGGGTGAACCCGATACCTTGAAGTCACTAAGAACATAGGATTCATTATACTTGGTCTGGGAAGTCATATCACCTATACCTGCGCCATACTGGTCTATCTGATTCTGGATGGCCATCTTGTCGCTTGCGGACATCGTACCGTTCATCTGTCTGATAGACAGTTCGTTGATGCCCTGTGCATAATCAGCCATACCTGCAAGACCTGAATCCTTAATATTCTGATATGCCTTATCCATAGCCGCATTCTGCTGCAGTGCCTCCTGCGTCCTTATCTGTGTCTCCATCTTCTGTGAGATGGCAAGCTCGGATGCTCCGTCTGCCGCCTTCTGAAGCTTATTGCCGCTGGCGATCTTGCCATAGAGTGACATATTGTAATTATTCTGATTGTGATTACCTATTCCGCCGATTCCTGCCATATGTAATCCTCCTTATATCCAAGCGGCTTGCGCCGTATAAAGCAATGCATATGCTCATACAAAAGTACTATACCTATACACTTATATTCTATGCCCGTCTACCATAGGATGTCAAGGGTTTTCATGCGAAATGCAGGCAATTTACAGCCTGATATCAGATGAATCGTATAATATAAACGTCTACAGATATCCGACGCCCTCTTTAAATCTATTAAGTCCATCCATAAGGGTACTTTCAGGGCATGCTATGTTCATCCTAAGGAACTTCTCTCCGCCCTTACCGTATATGGAGCCGGTAGACAGGTACAGCCCCGTCTTATCCCGTATGATACCCTGCATGGTATCAGCATCCGTATCATATGCGCTCATATCTATCCACAGCAGATAGGTCGCCTCACCTCTTACAAGCTTAGGGGCAGGCTTATTCTCGGATGCCGCTCTTTTACCCATATCGGATATGAACTCACTTACTGTCTTACGGTTATGTGACAGATATTCATTAAGCTCATTAAGCCATGCCTCACCCTCGTTAAATGCCGCCACGGCAGCTACCGTAGCAAGCACATTGGGCTCCGCCACCTCGTCCGTATTAAGGGCACGCCATATCTTATGTCTGAGATACGGATTGGACACGCATACGGCAGATGTCTGTATGCCTGCCAGATTGAATGCCTTAGTAGGTGCCATGCACATGATACCTATATCCCTGCATATATCCGATGCGGCTATAAAGGGAGTATAGCTTGTACCCGGCTCTGTTAAGTCGCAGTGTATCTCATCGGATATCACAACCACGTTATTCTTATAGGCTAACCAGCCGATCTTCTCAAGGGTCTTAATATCCCATATCTTGCCTACAGGATTGTGCGGATTACAAAGTATCATAAGTGAAGTCTGCGGATCGGCAAGCTTATCTTCAAGATTCGCCCAGTCTATGTCGTAGTCCTCACCATCATATATAAGCTCACATTCAAGTGCCCTCGCTCCGTTATTGATGATGCTGTTGTAGAAGACATTATACACAGGCGTAAGTATCACCACATTCTCATTGGGTGATGTGAGCTTTCTTACAGCAGATGACAACGTGGGGATCACTCCCGTGGAGAATATGAGCCACTCCTTATCCATCTTAAGTCCGTGCCTTCTCTCCCACCAGCCGGTATATACATCATACCAGTCATCGCCGACCTCATTGTAACCGAACACCCCGTGATCAATGCGCTTATGCATTGCATCAATTATCTCAGGAGCGGTCTTAAAGTCCATATCCGCCACCCACATGGGAAGCTCGTTCTCACCTATATTCCATTTCATGGCCCCCGTATGTCTTCTGTCTACGGGTGTATCAAAATCGTATGTGCTCATAATCATATTCCAAATATCCCAAGTAAACGTTATAATCATAGCACAGCTTCGTAGACTGTCCTGTCGCCTATCTGCACCTTCTTAACTCCTACTTCCTTCTTCTTGTTGAAATTAAAGCTTAACATATATCCTATATCAAGCCCGAAATAGTCAAGGTAATCAGATATCTGCTTCTCTCCGCTTTCATTATATCTGTCTCCCCGCCATATCTTAAGTTCAATCACATACTGTCTTCCAAGATAATCAACAACTATGTCAGTTCTTCTCTGATCTCTTGTCTGTGCCTCTATATAATAATTACCTGTTCCATTGATAATAGGTCGCAGATACAGCAGAAAAAGTTCTCTTCCGTCCTTCTCCTTGAACTTATCCTCAAGCGGTCCGAATATCTGATGATATGTCTTAATGAAGTGCTCTAATATAAGCGGCATATCCAGCACACCGTCCTTTATGAAGATGTTCTTATCGGCTCCACCCTCTTTTATGAATCTGTTGCCGCCAATCTCCTCTTCCGATATGAACAGATTATATAACAAAGTCTCATAGATACGATTCGAGATCACTACACGACTGCTGTCATTCTTGATAAAACCATACATCTCCATCTGAAGTATGGATTCATTGAGCTGATTATACGCTATCGTCTCTCCTTCTATCAGTATCCTGTATAGAAGATCATGTAACTCGCGGTCATTATTAACCTTACCGGACAGTGAATCGAACAAAGTATTACTCTCTGACAGAATTCGCTTAACAGCCGCATCCATTCCATTATCTGTCCATGCTTCCGACAGACTCTTATATACGCCCGGCACCAGTTTCTCATCAATTATCTGACATATACGGCTTACAAGGAATGGATATCCGCTAGTAAAATCATATATAAGCTTCGCCATATGTCCGCTATCCATTCCGGTATCATGATCAGCCTCATATTCATCCAGCATCCCACGAATCCCGTTCTCTGACAGATTCATGTCTATGTTAAAATCCGTAGCTATATTCCACGGACTATTAACTTTATGCTGTTCATCTTCTCTTATCCTGCTCCTTAAATGCCTTACATCAGTCACTCCGGCTAAGATCACTGACTGAAAAGCAGGATGATCGGGTCTGCTCTCCTTCTCAAGATAATCCAGTCTGAGTTGTGCCAGAAAATCCAGAAAAACCTGATTATTGGTCGCACTATCCACCTCATCGATCATCAGCACGATCGGTTTATCGGATTGTTCACACCAATCCTGAATTGCATAAAATAGTTCATCTAACATTGCCGCATGTTCTGTTCGTGCGACAAACTCCTCTAACTTCAATGCTATGCTATCCGGCACATCTATATCCCTTTTGTTCAATAACAGACGGCAAAGTGCTTTAACAAATAGTTCCTCTGACACAAAATTACTCGCACTTATCCTCTGAAAATCAAGTGAAAGAACCTTATAGTCATCAGAAATACTACGTTCAAGCATACTAAGTGTAGTAGTCTTACCATACTGTCTCGCCCTGTTGATGGTAAAATACTTACCTGCATCAACAAGCTTTCTTATCTCCTCTATTCTGTCGGAGATATCAACCATATAATGTTTGTCCGGATTACAAAGTCCTGTGGTATTAAAGCTTTTCATATGCCAAGTATAACATAAATTTTGGTGCACGGCATCCTTGTCTCGCTTTTTCTCGAAATTCATTTTATAACATTGTGTTATAACCATATAAGCGGCGGTGTGAAAGCCGCCGCTCTATAAATCATACATTTATGTCTTTATCTGTATCCACAAAGTCATAAAGTGTCATTCGGCTGCTACAACAGCCAAAGTTCTTCCATGTTAACAACATTCATCACCCTTGCTTTTCCATTTTCTGTGAATAAATTAGCAAATCTCTCAGGTCTGAAATGTATAACCCCTGTAGACAACAGTACAAGCAATACCAGCATTACTGATAAAAACACTCCTGCCAAAACTCTCATCGCAATTGGTATTCTGCCTATTATTGTTTCTTTTGTTTTTTGTCTTCTGTTTTTTACCTCTACCTCACTTAATATGACGGCTTTAAAAAGAGCCTATGACCCAGATCATAAGCTCTCAGTAATCAACAATGCTTTTTATCTAACTAAAAAAGTCATTATTCCTTATTGAAATTCCTCAAAAGTTCATCAACAAAGCCCCAAAGTCCTCATTTCTCAATGCGTTCTCTCTGTTTTGTACATAAGACTCCTCATCAAATGCTTCAATCTCTATATCTCCATGCGGTATATGATGATAACCGCAATTATCCAAAAAATCCTCTCCCAAAAGAGCAATTATTCTATCATTATCCAAAACCAGATAATAATAAAAATCCTCAAACAGTTCACTAGCAACCAATACATTCTTCGCGTGGACTAAATACCCCTTAAACGGGTTACCTGACGCAGAAAGGAATTCCCCATCGGGAGTATATTTTGACTTTATCTTGTATACAAGCTGCTATCTTTGCTCTTCAGATAACTCATCTGTCAAAAAATCTACCGAGATTACTTAATGGCTTGCACCCGGATCAAATTTTATCGAAAAAATCTTACCATTCAAGTCAATCGGAAGGGTATAACTTCCATCTGATTTGGACTTCGGCGCTATAATACTAATGCTTTTCAATGGTAGTTACTCCTTTCATTGATACGCTTCTGATGGTTAGCATATTATTCTTCCTCGCATATTGTCCAAGTATCTGTATGTCATTAGAATCATCGGAGTACGCATAAATAGCTGCGTCCGTACTATTCACGCGTTTTCCGACAGAATACCGACCAATATAGTTGCTTAACCACTCCGCTATATTAACAATTATTGGAGAACTATTACAATCCACTATACTTTGATTCATTCCAACCATGATAATACCTCCTCTTCACCCTGATTATACAGCTTTTATGAGTTATTATCAATAATAATCCATTTTGCCCTCTTCCTATCCCTCACATACAACAGTGTAAGGCACAACGCCTTACATATATTATCTGCTATCATGCAGTACCACACTTCTTTTAAGCCCAAGCCCCACACCTTGACACAGAGGAATGTGGAGAGTATCCTGATGCCCCACATGCTGGCAGTCTCGACCACGAATATCCCCTTGGCCTTGCCCTTGCCGTAGAATATGCCCTCGATGACTATCATAAGCCCGAAGAAGGGCTCAGTGAATGCCACAAGCTTAAGCATCTGTGCTCCGAGAGACGCCACATCTGCGCTTATTGTGAATACTCTCATAAGAGGGTAAGCCACGAAGAACAGTACCACTCCGCTTAAGAACATCATAAGCACCGTCATCTGTATACTAAGATACTCGGTTATGTGCAGCTTGCGCTCATCCCGCTCGCCCAATGCATTGCCGATAAGGGCACTCGTCGCGGTCCTAAGTCCGTACCCCGGTATGTAGAAAAGCTCCTCCGCCGTCACTGCTATGGAATGTGCTGCGAATGTGACAGTACCCATGCCGGACACCATACCTGCGAAGAATACATATCCAAGGCATGATGTTACGGATGTGCCCATGGCAGGCACCGCGATACCTCCGAATTCCTTAAGCAGCTTGGTATCAGGTCTTATATCCGTATGGGAATACTTAAGCTCATCTCTTCGCATCATGACGGCATACATCACGATACCGCCTATTGTATATGATATCGCCGTAGCGAACGCCGCACCCCTTACTCCCATATGAAGTGCATAGATGAATACATAGTTAAGCACGACATTGAGCAGGTTGGCAGTAAGATTGATACGCATGGGAACCCTTGTATCCTTGGTAGCTCTTATAGCCGCACCGCAGGTATACATCGCAGTCCTTGGAATCATTGACAGACTTTGTATGAAGAAATACTCCGATGCAGGACCCTGTACCGCCTCTTCCGCACCCATCCACACGGGTATATACGGAGAGAGTATCACACATATACCCGTAAGGATCATACCGAGTATCAGAGTAAGTGTCATGGACTGACCCGTCAGTCTCTTCATCTTAGGCACATTCTTCTCACCGTTAGCCTTGGATACCAACGCAAGAGTAGCCGTAGATACCGCCCATGGTATACTGCTTACAAGCCACGATATCGTGGTGGTGGTGCTTACCGAAGCAGTCGCTTTTTCACCTAAGCGTCCCACCATCGCCGTATCCACATATTGCATGAGAGTACTCATGATATGCTCTATCATGGTAGGTATGGCAAGCATTATCATAGAGCGGAGTATCGCTCTGTATTCCGGTTTATTCCTGTCTGTATTACTCATGATGCAATCAATATCAGTCTTAATGTCCGTCTTAAAATGTCAGCTTAATTCCTGTCTGTAACTGCCTATCCTCTTCTCTATCCTTCTCTGAAAAAAAGTAAGTACCGTACAGAATATGAGATATATGAAACCGGCTTCCAGATACAGCCAGAAGTAATCATAGGTTCTTGCAGCGATCCTCTGGGCCGATGCAAGTATCTCCACTATGGCCACGCTGTATGCAAGGGAAGTATCCTTCACAAGACCTATGAGCGAATTGGAAAGCGGCGGGAATGCTGTCACGAATGCCTGCGGAAGCACTATAAGCTTCATGGTCTGCCAGAAATTAAGTCCCAGACAATACCCTGCCTCCATCTGACCCTTATCCACAGATTCTATGGTGGCTCTTACAGTCTCCGAACAATATGCCCCCACGCTTAGAGAGAATACTATGATGGCACTGGGGAAAGGAGCAAGTCTTACCCCGATGCTCGGAAGGCCGAAATACACGACAAAAAGCTGGACTATCATGGGCGTACCCCTGATGATCCAGACATAGAATCTCGCAGCCTGCTTAAGTACAGGGACCTTAGCCACCTGTACCAAAGCTGTCATAAGTGCGATAATAAGACCGAGTACAAAGGATATCACGGTCAATGGAATTGTAACGCGGATTCCCGGCATCAGAAGCTTAAAAAAAGAATCCGCAAGCTCCGCAATAATTCTGCTGTTCATATACCACCGTACCAATAACTATCAATGCTCTTAGCAGACAATTAAGATTCCTTATTACTTAGCGGTTACATCTACTCCGTTAAAATACTTCTTGGACACTTCAGCGAGCTCACCGCTTGCCTGAAGCTTAGCTATAGCGTCATTGATAGCCTTTTTAAGTTCACTGTTGCCCTTAAGCATAGGCACATATGAGCTTGGCTCCGGATCTGCATAGGCCACTATCTTCACATCATCATCCGGATGCTCTTTCATATAATCATTAAAAGCCGTCTCATAATTAAGGGTGCAGTCAGCTCTGCCATTTAGCACCTCTGATATGGACTGTGCCATAGCATTGACGGGATCAAGCTCTGCGCCGTATTCTTCAGCCATCTGACCGAAGAGTGAGCTTGACTCATTGGCTGCTGTATGTCCCTTAAGGTCTTCGAAGGAATTGATGTCCGTGTTATCGCCTCTTACAAGGATACATCTTCTTGAGAATGCGTAGGGCTCGGAGAAATCATACTTCTGCGCTCTTTCATCCGTGTATCCCACCTCATTGACGACCACATCTATCTGTCCGGCATCGAGTGCCGCAAAAATAGAGGCCCACTCAGTCTCCACATATTCCACCTCTACTCCAAGCTCCCTTGCGATAAGTGCTGCCACTTCGACATCAAAGCCTACAAGCTCACCGCTCTCATCATGAAAGCTGTTGGGCGAATAGGTACCCTCCGTACCGACGATAAGTTTGCCTCTCTTCTTGATCTCATCCAGTCTGTCGCCTGTGCCTGCACTCTTACCGCAGCCTGCAAGCCCTATGATAAGTACATTGGCCAACATGAAACCTATAAGGTTTCTGATCATTCTTTTTTTCATTTTGATTTCTCCTTTTTCTGCCCTTATATCATCATATAAGTGCGAATATATTCTTATGCTACAGAAAGCAATTTTAACACTATATGCTATCAGCATACAAGGCTTGCGCTCATTAAAAAAGCATAAACTCTCAATATAACACCAAAACCCGGCTCTATCTTCTGAGCTTATGCAGATTAAGCCTTAACGCATTCATACATACAGTGAAGCTTGACAGGCTCATAGCCGCCGCTCCTATCATGGGATTAAGCTTAAGTCCGAAGAGTCCGGCAGCAAGCGGTATACATATGAGATTATAGAAAAATGCCCAGAAGAGGTTCTCCTTTATATTCTTAAGCGTAGCCCGGCTTAAGTCCACGGCATGCACCACATCCGATATATTGCTGTTCATAAGCACTATGTCCGCACTGTCTATTGCAACATCCGTTCCGGCACCAATGGCGATACCTATATCCGCAGATGTAAGTGCCGGTGCGTCATTGATACCGTCACCCACCATGATGACCTTCCCCGTACTCTTAAGTCCTGCTATCGCATCGGCTTTGCCATCCGGCAGTACACCTGCGATCACATCATCAACCCCTACCTCTGCAGCTATGGCACGGGCCGTTCTCTCATTATCACCCGTAAGCATGACAGTCTTAAGCCCCATGTCCTTTAACCTGCTTATTGCCTCTGCCGAGTCTTCTCTTATGGCATCCGCCACCGCTATTATGCCCACAAGTTCTCCGTCACTTGCAAAAAGGAGCGGTGTCTTACCCTGTCCGGACAGTTCATCCGCCATATCCCTGTATCTTATATCAATATCCGCTCTCTCTCCGATGAACTTAAGGCTGCCTGCCCAAAGTGTCGTCTCATCTATCGCGGCTTCTATCCCGTTACCCGGCAAAGCCTTGAATTCATCTACCTCAATAAGCTCTGTATCCGCCTCTTTAGCATAAGCTACAATTGCCTTGGCTAACGGATGCTCACTCTTATACTCAAGGGCATATGCAAGACTTAAAAGCGCCTTCTCGTCCATTCCCTCCACGGGACGGATATCAGTTACAACAGGTTGTCCCGTTGTTATGGTTCCTGTCTTGTCCATGACACAGATGTCAGCTTTGCCTGTCAGCTCCAATGCCTCGCTGGTCTTATACAATATACCGTTCTTGGCTCCCATGCCGTTGCCCACCATGATGGCAACAGGTGTGGCAAGTCCGAGCGCACATGGGCATGATATCACAAGCACCGATATACCTCTGGCAAGAGCCCCACTTACGCTCTCTCCGGCTATAAGCCATCCTATGATCACTATAATGGCTATTCCCATTACAGACGGAACGAATACACCGGATACCTTGTCCGCTATTCTTGCAATAGGTGCCTTGGTCGCAGCCGCATCACTTACCATCTGTATGATCTTGGATAAAGTCGTATCTTCACCTACTCTAAGTGCCCTGCACCTTATATAACCCGATGTATTGATAGTGGCGGCGATCACTCTGTCGCCTGCGGTCTTATCTACCGGGATGGATTCTCCGGTTATGGCGGCTTCATTGACAGCGGTGTCACCTTCTATGATCTCACCGTCCACAGGTATACTCTCACCGGGACGCACTGCGAAGATATCTCCTACTCTCAGCTCATCCACCTCAACAGTGACTTCACCCTCATCCCTTATAACTACAGCGGTCTTGGGTGCAAGTCTCATAAGGCTTTTAAGCGCATCTGTCGTCCTTCCCTTAGACATGGCTTCAAGCATCTTGCCCACTGTTATGAGTGCCGGTATCATGGCTGCCGCTTCGAAGTACAACTCATCATGATAGTACGACATCAGCTCCATATTGGGAGTTCCATTTGTTATAAGGAAGGTCATCTTATAGAATACATACAGACTCCATCCAAAGGATACGGAAGAGCCCAGAGCCACAAGCGTGTCCATATTGGGCGCTCCGTGTATCAGTGAATTGAACCCGCTTTTGAAGAACTTACCGTTTATCACCATCACGATAAGAGCCAGTATCATCTGTGTAAGGGTCAGTCCCGTATGATTGTGCGTAAGGAACTTAGGTATGGGGAATCCAAGCATATTATGTCCCATGGTTATATACATGAGGAACACCAAGAAGACAACGGAATATATAAGCCGTCGCTTAAGTACCGGTGTCTCCTTATCCTTAAGTTCATCTTCGTAATCGGTCCGTGCATTCCCCGCAGCATTCCCTTTACCGTCAACAGACCTTGCTGCATGAGAGCCCTTGACTGAGGCACCGTACCCTGCTTTCTTAACAGCCTCTATTATTACTTCATCCGATACGTCTCCCTCTACCCCCATGGAGTTGGTCAGGAGACTTACCGCACATGATGTCACTCCGTCCAACTGTGACACCGCCTTTTCCACTCTTGCCTGACATGCCGCACAGCTCATGCCTGTCACAATATACTGTTCCATTGTTTTACCTCATCAGTTTCTGGAGCACCTTTACCAGCTCATCAACCGACTCTTCCTTTCCGTGTTTGATATCTTCCGCCACGCAGCCTTTGATATGCATCCCCAGCAATTGCTTGTTGAAGCTGTTCAGCGCGCTGGTTACTGCAGATACCTGAATCAGAATATCGGGGCAGTAAAGATCTTCCTCCACCATTTTCTCAATTCCGCGAATCTGCCCTTCCGCCTTCTTCAGACGCACCAGCAGATCTTTCTTTTCTTCTTCCGTACGTTTTTTATGGCGTACGCAATCACAATGTTCCATAGTGTTCTCCTGCTCCGAGAATATACCCCTAGGGGGTATGTAGTCAACTGGAATGCTCATCAATTAAAAGTGTGAACATTTCTGTTGACAAGATCCGAAAGCAGTCGTATCTTAATGGTAGTTAGTTAATACTAACTTGAGGCGACGGGAACAGAGTTACTCCTTCAAAATACATATGTTCTCCTGCTCTCACCCGGTATCCCCTTCTCC
>DGII01000069.1 GCA_002393095.1 Lachnospiraceae bacterium UBA3826
ATGAGGATAGTGCAGGAGATGTATGCGAGAGGCTTCGAATTCCTGCCAATAGATATATTTACTGCCAAGGCAAGAGCTTTTCAGGTGATAGACGGCAAGATCATGCCGTCCTTCACCAGTATAGAGGGACTCGGTGAAAATGCGGCCGATCTCATGGAAGCGGCTATGAAGGACGGTCCCTTCTTGTCCAAGCAGGAATTCAGGGAGCGCACCAAGGCTAACCAGACTATAGTTAATACCATGAGTGAACTGGGACTCTTGGGAGATCTGCCTGAGAGCAATCAGATGAGTATATTTGATTATGTGTCGTGAGATGCTTATCTCATAGAAGTGTAGGAAGCTGAAGGTTTTTTGCGAACGGGCTCGGGATCATATAAGTAAGGAGACAGTTAAATGAGAGATTTTCTTGATAAGCTTGCTTCAAGCGCTCCCACTCCGGGAGGCGGCGGAGCATCGGCTCTTATAGGAAGCATAGGCTGCTGCCTGTGCAGTATGGTGGCTAATCTTACGACAGGTAAGAAGAAGTACGCCGAATATCAGGATAAGATAGATGAGTATATCCTAAAACTTAAGGAACTCAATGAGATACTTCTTAAGGATATAGATAAGGACGCGGAGGCATTCAAGCCTCTGGCGGCGGCATACTCGCTCGATAAGTCCACACCGGGATATGAGGATATAATGGAGAAAGCCACGTATGATGCGGCACTGGCACCACTTGAGATAACACGTGATATTTATGAACTGGTGCCTGTAATTGAGGATCTGTCAGTAATGGGCTCACGGCTGGCCATAAGTGATGTGGCTGTGGCGGCGGCATCTGTAGCCGCGGCACTTAAGGGTGTGGTGATGAATGTGTATATCAATACCAAGTCCTTAAGAGACAGGGAAGCGGCTGATAAGATGAATGCCGAGGCGGATCATATGGTGAGTGACGGATGTGCAAGGCTTGATAAAGTCTATGATAATATCAGGGACGGTATGAGGTAGAGGTATTATGCATCAGCTATGCCTGACTGATAGGGCATGGCTTAAGTGAGGATTCACGGAACGGAGCAGTATATGGAGGAATGGAGAGGAATGCCTGTTGTACAGGCGTTAGCAGAGGATTTCAGGACAAGGATGGAGACTCTTAATGCTAAGGGTATCACACCTACGCTGGCGGTAGTCAGAGTGGGAGAGAGAGAGGATGACCTGTCCTATGAGAGAGGACTTAATAAGAGGTTCGATTCGGTAGGAGCAAGGGTAGTATCCAAGGTCTTACCTGCGGATGTAAGTCAGGAGGAGCTTGAAGAAACGGTAAGGGAGTGTGATGCGGATGCAGATATCCACGGAATACTCTTATTCAGACCGCTTCCCAAGCATCTTAATGAGAAGGCGGTGACTAAGCTCGTATCGCCCCGTAAGGATGTGGACTGTATGACGGAATATAATATCGCTCATACCTTCATGCAGGATAAGGAGGGACATGAACCCTGTACGCCCAGAGCCGTCATGGAGCTCCTTAAGCATTATGACTATGATCTTACCGGTAAAAAAGCCGTGGTCGTAGGCCGAAGTATGGTAGTGGGTAAGCCCCTTGCCATGATGTTGCTTAAAGCCAACGCCACAGTCACCGTATGTCATACAAGGACTAAGGATCTGGCAGCGGTATGTAAGGATGCGGATATTATATGTGCCTGTGCCGGAGTACCTAAGATGATAACCGATGAACATATGAGTGAGGGACAGGTGATCATAGATGTGGGCATCAATGTAGTGGACGGCAAGCTCTGCGGAGATGTGGACTATGAGGCGGCAGGATGTCATGCAGCATATGCAACCCCTGTTCCGGGGGGTATCGGTACAGTCACCACCTCATGTCTTCTGATGAATGTGATAAAAAGTGCGGAGATGGTATGATAGAATAGAATAATAAATTGAGTAAAATAATTTTATTTTTTTGCTAATTTTGTTACAGTTTTATTACACTTTTTGTGGTATTATTATATCAATAAGAATTGTCGCAAGACAATAACTTATATACTTCCCCTTTTATATGACCATCTTCGTCCCCCGAGGATGGTCTTTCCCTTTCTTTGGAGGAGAATAGTTTTAGATGAACACTTGGGTTATCCATTATGAGATAGCAGCCATCATAATCATTTTTGCTGTCTCTATACTGTTCATGGTAGGCCACAGGGTATATACTAAGACATCGAGAGTTTTCAAGGCTATCCTGCTGATGGGTATGGCTACAGCCATTTCTGACGAACTGTCGGTATTCGGATTATCTCATACAGACATTGTATCCCCTATTGCTAACAGTGTACTGATCGTGCTGTATAATGTATTCATGATGTCAACGGTATTCCTGTACGTTGTATATATTGTTCTGGCTACGGGAACAGACAGTGTATACAAGAAGCGATTCTATATCTTTGGCTCCGTTCCCATTGTGTTAGAGCTTATCTTCTTCATAACCTCCCCAATCACACATTTTATGTTCTATATAGATGAGGCCGGTGTATATCACAGAGGAGTCGGTATGCCCCAGTGCTTTGTGGTCATGGGTATATATGTATCTTTTATGGCGTATCTTTGCTTTATAAGAAGCGACCACATATCCAGGGTACAGTTTATATCTACACTAATGTATATGATTGCAATAGTTGTGGCAATCATATTGCAGATAGTATTCCCTGAGCTTTTGCTCAATGCGTTCGCTATTGCTATAGGAGTGATGCTTGTGTTCACGACGATGCAGGGAGAATTCGTGGATTCCGATAAGATGCTTGATACTTTGAATTCCGATGCGTGGAGCAGAATGATAGCAAGGGCTGCAGACACGAACAGACCTGTTACGCTGTTGGTAGTAAGGCTTGGAGGCTATGAGAGACTCAATACACAGGTTGGGTATGCGGGATGTAACAAGGTTCTCAGACAGATAGCTGCCTTTTTGGTGAAGCTTATACCGGGACATCAGGTATATCATCTTAATGGTCTGTATTTTGGATGTGTGCTTGATGAGAAGGAAAATGGCATAGCCTATGCCGAAAGTATTGAGGACAGACTTTCGCAGAACTTTAAGATAGAGGGGTACCCCGGTAATATCAGTATCCCCTTCCTGATAACATTGGTTCAATGTCCGGGACAGGTGAAGGATTCGCAGGAATTGGATGCTCTTACCAATATGCTTTGTGTGGAGCCGGACGGATACGAGGAAGAGAAGATACATGTCGTATCTGATGAAGATATAGAGCGCTTTGCCCACAGAAAGAATATTGAAATGGCGCTTGAGAGAGCTGTCAGAACAGGAGGCTTTACGGTTCATTATCAGCCCATAGTTAAGCTTGATACCATGAAGGTATACAGCTTGGAAGCTCTTGTCAGGCTCTATGATGACGAGGTGGGAGTCATATATCCTGATGAATTCATTTCACTGGCTGAGGAGACAGGCATCATTCCGATGATCACTGAATGCGTGTTAAGCCGTGCAGTCAGTCTTATGTCAAGATGCAGGCTTAAGGAGAAGGGAATCATGAGGATGCATGTGAACCTTACGGCATCCGAGTGCAAGAGAGGTGACCGTAACGGTAAGCTGGCAGCGATAGTTGATATGTATGATCTTGACAGATATACGATCTGCTTTGAGATATCGGAGTCGGCATCACCGGGAGAG
Source organism: Lachnospiraceae bacterium UBA3826 (assembly GCA_002393095.1). Taxonomy (GTDB): domain Bacteria; phylum Bacillota; class Clostridia; order Lachnospirales; family Lachnospiraceae; genus Colinaster. The sequence continues at coordinate 3,662 of DGII01000069.1, forward strand.
ACCAATCCTGTCGGAGAAGGAGTATGCAGATTGCATGATGGCGGAATGGGAATAGTTCTGGATGACTTTGGAACGGGTTATTCCAATATGACAGAGATCGTGGCACTGCCAATTGACCTTGTGAAGATAGATAAGACCTTCCTGTGGACAGCCATGATGGATGATGGCGCGATGACGGTGTTAAGAGAATTCGTGGATATGATACACAAGTCCGGACGAAAGGTATTGATCGCGGGAGTGGAAGATAAGCACGGACTGGAAGTGGTTAAAGAGCTTGAGGCGGATTATGTGCAGGGCTTCTGCTTCGCCAAGCCGATGCCTCAGGATGAGCTTATAGAATATATCAACAATGTCAATGTATACGGAATGTCTCCCATACAAGAGGCATGATAAATAAAAGAACCGTGGACCTCCGTGTCCGCGGCTCTTTTACTGTAGGGTATAATAAACAACAAAGTTTCTCTTAACGTTATGACTATTCTGTGATGTCTTCAACGGTCTCCTTAACCGTGTCCGCAACATCCTCAGCCTTGTCAATAATATCTTCTGCCACATCATTAATATCATTGGTGTTAGCAGAGCTCTTGGCAGCCTTACGCTCTGCAAGCTGGTCATTAAGAACAGCCTTCTTATCAATGGCATCCTTGATTATGCCCATGATATCGGAGAATTCCAACTCCGGATCATTCTTATGTGCCTCGTAGTAAGCCTTTCCAAGCTCCTTGTAATTCTTCACAAGGGTATTGTCGCAACTAACGATCTGTGCACGGATATTGGCGATCTCAGATACTTCCTTAGCTTTATCGGCTACAATCTTGCTTCCGGCGCCAACCTTTTCGGTAATATCATCCCAAAATGACATATTCTCTTCCTCCATTCACGTAAACTTATTATACTTTCCCACAGGCAACCTCACCGGTTGCTAATTATGATTATACATCATAGAGCGGTAAAATAATAATTAATTAATTATAAAATCTATAAACAATCACATTTTTCGATTAACAGTCTCTACTCACCGGCGGGTATCGCTTCTGCCGCCGCTGCATTCTGCTCTATGGCCAGAGCCATAGCAGTAGCTGCGTCGGATGCCCTTTGCTGCATCTCAAGCTGCTGTGAGGCAAGCAGCATATCTATATTGGGATCAGCCATATAGGCTGCATTATGAATACATAGATGCTGACTTGTACCATCGGGATTCTCGATTATAGTGCCTTCACTTGATTGAAGCTCTGCCGCTTCTTCATCCAGACCCGCGGCTAACAGAGTTCCCCTCTGAACTGCGGGGTCCTCCGGAAGAGGAAGCTCGAAGACTCCTTCTGTTTTGAAAGGACATGTATCACAAGCCGGTAAAAGGCTATACGCACAGACCGTACCTGAGTAATGAACATCACAAGTCTCTGTCGGGACTGTATCCTCTGCGAATATCTCACTCTTTAAGTGGGCATCACAGAGTCCCGGAATAGGAAGCTTGCCGGATGAAGCACATACGGTACAGGTGACCAGACCGCCGGGAGTGGGGAATGAAGCATATTCAAGATTCTCGTGCACCCTGCTCATGACCTCGCGCCATAATGTCTTGGCGAAGTTCTTCTCGGCATTGGAGGTAAGCTTGGCATTATTATCGAAGCCTGTCCATGTCGAGCAGGTATAATAAGGCGTATATCCTGCGAACCATACGTCATTGTAGTCTGATGTGGTACCTGTCTTGCCGGCTATAGCCATGCCGCCGAAGTTGGCAGCGGTTCCCGAACCGGATGTAACAACATCCTGCATGGCATTGGTCAGAAGATAAGCCGTAGTCTGCTTAAGTACCTGTCTTGAATCTATCATGGTATTATCAAGTAGTGTATTGCCGTCATGGTCGACAACCTTGGTATAAAGCTTGGGCTTGATATATACGCCCTCATTGGCTATGGTCGCATAAGCGGCATTAAGCTCTAAGTTGGTAACGCCGTTGGTGATACCGCCCAGAGCAAGTGTCTGTTGTATATCGGAGTATATCTTGCCGCCGATCTCCTTGCTGGATACGAGAGTTGTGAAGCCGAAATTCTGCAGATAATCATAACCGAGCTGTGGACCTATCTGGGTAAGAGCCTTAACCGTTACAATATTAAGGGAGTCCCTGATTCCGTCACGGAACGAGCATATCCCCCTGTAGCCTGTTGTGTACCAGTTACGGACAGGAGTGCCTCCGTCGAAGCAGTAGGGAGCATCCGTCTCAACCGTGGCAAGAGTAAGACCTGCGCTGTCTAATGCAGGTGCATAGGTGGATACAACCTTGAAGGTAGATCCGGGCTGACGTGTAGTGGAAGTAGCCCTGTTAAGGGTTCTGCTTGCCGACTTGGTACCGCGACCGCCTATCATGGCTACGACCTCACCTGTATGCTGATCCTCCACCGTAAGAGATATCTGCGGCTGGGGAGTGATATTGATCTTCTCTGAGAGAATGTCATCTCCGGATGACATCACCGCATTCTGGTATTCCTCAATCGCGGCATATGCCTCGTCCGGGCTGTCATAGAGCAGATTGAAGCGGCTGTCAGTCTGCTTGAAGTACTGCTTGAACATCTCGGAGCTGTGATTCTCCACATCTCCGTTCGCTTTGGTTATCGAAAGCCTGTAATTAAGGTAGTATTTTGTCCCTTCGGGATATACCGACTCATCCGAACATACCTGATCGCATATACGCTGAATGTCCGGATCTTGTGTGGAATATATGGACAGACCGCCGCTGTATAGGAGGGTATAAGCCTGGGTCTCATTATATCCGGCGGCAAGGAGATCATTGTATACCGCCTCAGTCACCGCATCATCAAAGTATGAGTTGATCGTGCTCTCAACTACAGTCTCATTGGTGGTCTGAATCCTTGAATACACATCATCCGCCTTGGCAGTATTATACTCATCCTCATCTATATAGCCCTGATCGAGCATGTATTTAAGCACGGTATCACGCCTCTCCGCATTCTTATCGGGATGGGAGATGGGATTATACTTGGAAGGGTTCTGTGTAATGCCTGCTATGACCGCACATTCGGAGAGAGAAAGCTCGTATACGTTCTTGTTGAAGTATCTTAAGCTTGCCGCCTGAACACCTAGGGTATTCTGTCCGAGGTTGATAGTATTCATATAGTTAAGGAGGATATCCTCCTTGCTCATCTTCTTCTCAAGCTGGATCGCAAGGTACTGCTCCTGTATCTTACGCTTGACACGCTCGATGGTGCTGTCTTCGCTCATCCAGTTGGTGAAGACATTGTTCTTAAGAAGCTGCTGCGTGATGGTTGAGGCACCCTGTGAAAGAGACCGGTCCTTAAGTGCTGACATACCGGCACGCATGATACCCATGATATCTATACCGTTGTGACTGTAGAAGCGCTCGTCCTCTATCGCTACGAAAGCGTCAGAGAGGTTCTGCGGTATCTTGTCCATGCTGACGGGGATTCGGTTACTGTCAGCGGCCACAAGCTTAGCTGTCTGATTGCCGTTCTTATCATATATAAATGTCGAGAAACCGGTGGGAGATACATCGATATTGGAGATATCCGGCGAAGTATCTATGATCCCCTTGAATACACCGATACCGGTTGCTGTTCCGATTATTCCCGCACCGATAACGGCTATGAGGAGCAGTCTTATGATGATAAGCCCAAGTTTCTTTGATAATTTCAGTCCTACGGAATTAAGCTCGGCTTCTTTAGCCTTGATTCCGGTTTTCGTATAATTCATTTCCGTACCTGTATTCTTTCATTACTTTCGGCAGTATGCCATACAAAGTTAATTATACCAAAAAGTCAAATTAAAATAAAGGTGTTTATAAAGTCTTAAGAAAGGCTTAAAATAGCACTATGGAAAATGATAATACAAGCTACGAGACCATTATAGGCAGAGGTGAAGCAGTCCTTACAGAGAAAAAGTCCCGATTCATAGCCACCATAGCGCATGTGGAAAGTGAAGCCGAGGCGAACGCTCTGCTTGCGGAGATACGTAAGAAGAACTGGGATGCCAGACACAATTGCTATGCCTACATACTCGGCAAGAAAAGCGAGACGGAACGCTTCTCGGATGACGGCGAACCGTCCGGTACGGCGGGACGGCCTATACTTGATATACTGAAGGGGAACAGGCTTACGGACACTATTATAGTGGTGACAAGGTATTTTGGAGGTGTCCTTCTGGGTACAGGCGGACTGGTAAGGGCATATTCGCAGTCAAGTACAATGGCGGTGGAAAGTGCCGGAGAGAGCGGCAAGTTAGCTACAATGCGCCTTATGCGGTTAATGAACATAACGACCGACTATAATCTGTCTGAAAAGGTTCGTTATGTATTTACGTCAGGTGAGGTTAATATCACGGATACAAGATATGAAGAGAATGTAACCTTTACCGTAGCAATACCGGTTGAAGATGCGGATGGACTCATGGATAAGATAACGGATGTTACCGGAGGCAGGGCTAAGACAGAACAGGGCGATGTATGCTATTATCCTGTGATAAAGCATTGACAAAAACAGTGCCGGAATTGTAGAATATTTAAGCGCTGTTTTAATAGTTATCGGATTTCATGGCAGAGGAAAGGTGGTGATCGATATGAAGAAGGCAATAAACGCAAATGATGTTCCTCTCCCCTCGTCGGGAAGCATATTGATCACTGACAAAAGGGAGAAATGCCATGGACGAGAAAATAGAGATAGAGGACATCAGAGAGCTTCTTGATACCAAGCAGTATACAAGGCTCAGACAGAAGTTGTCCGACATGAATGAAGCGGATATAGCTACCGCTTTGGAGGAACTGGAGGAGAAGGATCAGCTTAAGGCATTCAGGATATTGCCTAAGGATATGGCGGCTGACGTATTCTCATATATGGATGTTGATATACAGCAGTATATCATCACTTCGCTGTCAGAGAAGGATGCCGGTGTGATCATCGACAATCTGATGGCGGATGACGCGACGGATCTCTTGGAAGAGATGCCGGCTAATATGGTCAAGAGGCTTCTGGCTGCCGCTTCGCCGGAGACAAGAAGGGACATCAATAACCTTCTTCGTTATCCTGAGGACAGTGCCGGAAGTATCATGACGGTGGAGTATGTGGATCTGAAGGAGAACCTGACTGTAGAACAGGCCATAGAGCGCATACGTAACATCGGAGTGGACAGTGAGACTATCAATATATGCTACGTGCTTGATTCAAGGCGTAAGCTTATCGGTACGGTAGCACTCAGATATCTGTTGCTCAGTCAGCCTGATGACACTATCGGCAATATAATGCATGAGAATGTCATCTCCATCAATACCATGATGGACCAGGAGGAGGTTGCGAGACAATTCCAGAAGTACGACTTTACATCAATGCCTGTTGTGGACGGGGAGAATCGTCTGGTGGGAATCATCACTGTCGATGATATCGTGGATATCATGGAGCAGGAGGCCACAGAGGATATCGAGAAGATGGCAGCTATCGTGCCATCCGATAAGCCGTATATGAGGACAGGTGTGTTCGAGACATGGAAGAAGCGTATACCATGGCTCTTATTACTCATGATCTCAGCCACCTTCACAGGCAAGATAATTGCCAGCTTTGAGGATGCCCTGAGCGTATATGTGGTACTTACCGCCTTCATTCCCATGCTCATGGATACCGGCGGTAACGCCGGAGGACAGGCTTCCGTGACCATAATCCGTGGACTTTCGCTGGATGAGATCGAGTTCGGTGATGTGTTCAGGGTCGTGTGGAAAGAGGTCAGGGTGGCGGTGGTCTGCGGTATCACACTGGCAGCGGCCAATTTCGCCAAGCTAATGCTCTTGGACAGAGTAGGACTACAGGTATCGCTTGTCGTATGCATTACTTTGGTGGCTGTTGTCATCATAGCCAAATTCGTCGGCTGCACGCTGCCGATGCTTGCCAAAAAGCTGGGCTTTGACCCTGCGGTCATGGCAAGCCCCTTCATCACGACTATCGTTGATGCAATATCTTTGCTTATCTACTTTGGAATCGCTACCAAGCTGTTGAATATATAGCGGAACAGATGAATAAAACATATAAATAAAACAGATGACCGGATATCCCGTCATCTGTTTTATTCAGTCTTGGTGTTGTCATACCTAAGCTCAGGCGTGGTTAAAGCCTGCGCGCTTACGCTTGAGGGAATCAAGGATCTTCTTGCGGATACGAAGATTATCCGGTGTTATCTCCAAAAGCTCATCAGTATCTATGAATTCAAGAGCCTGTTCAAGACTTAAGACCTTCTTGGGTGAGAGTCGCAGGGCTTCATCCGAGCCGGAGGCTCTGGTGTTGGTAAGCTGCTTCTTCTTGCACACATTGATCTCTATATCTTCGGATTTGCCGGTCTGTCCTATGACCATGCCGGCATATACCTTTTCTCCCGGTTCTATGAAAAGGATACCGCGCTCCTGTGCATTATACAGGCCGTATGTTATGGCTTCTCCGGCCTCGAATGCGATAAGCGAGCCCTGCTTGCGGTACATCATATCACCCTTATAGGGACCGTACCCGTCAAAGGTGGTATTGAGTATACCATTACCCTTGGTATCAGTCATGAATTCACCTCTGTAGCCGATAAGACCTCTTGAGGGTATCTCGAATTCAAGTCTGGTATACCCGCCGCTTATGGACGCCATTCCCTGAAGCTCACCCTTTCTGGCAGAAAGCTTCTGGATTACGGAGCCTGAGAATTCTTCGGGTACATCCACATAGGCGATCTCCATGGGCTCCAGCTTTTTGCCTCTTTCATCATACTTATACAGTACTTCCGCCTTGCTCACGGCGAATTCATAGCCCTCACGACGCATATTCTCAATAAGGACGGACAGATGCAGCTCGCCACGTCCGGATACCTTGAAGACATCGGTTGAATCTGTTTCTTCGACTCTTAACGATACATCCGTATTAAGCTCTCTGAACAACCTGTCCCGAAGGTGTCTGCTTGTAACGTATTTGCCCTCAAGTCCCGCCAACGGAGAGTCATTGACCATGAAGTTCATGGCTATCGTAGGCTCTGTAATCTTCTGGAAAGGAATGGGCTTCGGGTCATCCACGGAGCATAGAGTATCACCTATCTTGATATCGGTAATGCCGGATATCGCTACGATGGAACCTATGGTCGCACTGTCCACCTCGACTCTCTTAAGTCCGTCGAACTCATATAGTTTTGAGATCTTAACCTTTTTACAAAGGTCAGGCTCATGATGATTGACAATGACTACATCGTCACCTACCGATATAGTGCCGTTATCCACCTTGCCGATACCGATACGGCCTACATATTCATTATAATCAATGGTGCTGATAAGCACCTGCGTACCGGCATCCGGATCGCCCTGCGGAGCGGGGATATGCTTAAGTATGGTCTCGAAGAGAGGCACCATATCCTTGCCCGGTTCATCGGGAGACAGTGAAGATGTACCTGCCTTGGCCGATGCATAGATGAAAGGGCAGTCAAGCTGGGCTTCATCCGCTTCAAGATCTATGAAAAGCTCAAGGACTTCGTCCACAACCTCTGCGGGTCTTGCCTCCGGTCTGTCGATCTTATTGATACATACGATTACCGGAAGCTTAAGCTCCAAAGCTTTCTTAAGAACGAATTTCGTCTGCGGCATGGTGCCCTCGAAGGCATCTACCACAAGTATGACTCCGTTCACCATCTTAAGTACGCGCTCAACCTCACCGCCGAAGTCCGCATGTCCGGGGGTGTCTATTATGTTGATCTTGGTGTTCTTATAGGTAACGGCAGTATTCTTGGAGAGGATGGTTATACCGCGCTCCCTCTCTATATCGTTGCTGTCCATTACACGCTCTGCAATCTCCTGATTCTCCCTGAAGACTCCGGACTGCTTTAAAAGCTCGTCTACAAGTGTGGTCTTGCCATGGTCGACATGGGCAATAATGGCTATATTCCTGATATCATCTCTGGTCTGTAACATTTTGTTCCTCTTAATCTTAATAAATTTCGTTATTCCTTTGCCGCACGATATTGTACACCAAAGAAAGAATATCTGCAAATATAAGATTTCAGTTGACATTAAGCTATGCGGGTGATAATTTTTAATAAGATGAATCAATATCATCTGACGATACTATATATGATATATGACAGTGATCGGAGGTACAATATATGGCAATCTTTACGGGAGCCGGAGTTGCGATCATCACCCCCTTTAAGGATAACGGTGAGGTTAATTACGAGAAATTCAAGGAGATAATAGAGGATCAGATAGCGGGAGGGACCGATGCGATCATAGTATGCGGTACTACCGGAGAAGCAGCCACGCTCTCTCATGAGGAGCACTTAGATGTGATTAAGGCATGTGTTGAGTATGTGGATCACAGGATACCGGTAGTAGCGGGTACGGGATCTAACTGCACTGAGACAGCCATATATCTGTCAACAGAGGCAGAGAAGTTAGGCGCTGACGGATTGCTCGTAGTTACTCCTTATTATAATAAGGCTACACAGAAGGGACTGTATGAGCACTTTAAGATGGTTGCGGAGAGTGTTAAGCTTCCCATCATTTTATATAATATCCCCGGCAGGACGGGCTGTACCATGCTTCCTGAGACCGTAGTCAAGATATGCAGGGAGATTCCCAATATCGTAGGTGTCAAGGATGCGACAGGTAATCTTGCACAGGTTGCTACAATGATGTCTATGGCTAACGGCTGCGTGGATCTGTATTCGGGTGAGGATGCGCTTATCACACCCATCCTTTCACTCGGAGGAAAGGGTGTCATATCGGTTCTGTCGATCGTTGCGCCCAGACAGACACACAATATCTGCCAGTTGTACTTTGACGGTAAGGTTGAGGAGGCGGTTAAGGAGCAGTTAAGAGCAGTTCCGCTTATCAACGCTCTCTTCAGTGAGGTCAATCCGATACCGGTCAAGAAGGCTATGAACCTTATGGGTAAGGAGGTTGGTCCTCTCAGACGGCCTCTTACCGAGATGGAGCCTGAGCATGCCCAAAAGCTTAAGGAGGCAATGCAGGAATACGGAATACTGTAGTATATAGCGTAATCAAAGGGCGAGGTACTCTCGCCCTTTTTTTAGAAGGATAAGAAATTAGAAGGATAAGAAATATGAAAGAAAGCGTTACAGGAATCGAATACCTAAGGAGTCTGTCGAAGCAATTCCCTACGATAGCGTCGGCAAGCACCGAGATCATCAATCTTCAGTCCATACTTTCTCTTCCAAAGGGCACGGAGCATTTCCTGACGGATATACACGGTGAATATGAGCAGTTCAATCATGTGATGCGTAACGGTTCGGGAGCTGTGAGACGTAAGATAGATGAGGAATTCGGCAATACCATATCCGAGCATGACAAGAGAAGCCTTGCCACTCTTATATATTATCCGCATGAGAAGCTGGAGCTCATACAGGAGAACGAGGAATTCCTTGAGGACTGGTACAGGATAACCCTCCACAGACTGGTGCAGATGACTAAGAGGGCATCCTCCAAGTACACCCGTTCCAAGGTAAGGAGGGCGCTGCCGGCGGATTTCGCTTATGTCATTGAAGAACTTATAACAGAGAAGGAAGAGGTTGAGGATAAGGAAGAATACTATAATGAGATAATCAATACCATCATCAATATAGGGAGCGCACCTGATCTTATCGTGGCCTTAAGCCATCTGATACAGAGGATGGTTGTAGATCATCTGCATATAGTGGGAGATATATATGACAGGGGTAAGGGTCCGCATATAATAATGGACACGTTGTCGAGACATCCTTCCCTTGATATACAGTGGGGCAATCATGATATTGTCTGGATGGGTGCCGCAGCAGGTCATTATGCCTGTATAGCCACTGTTATAAGGATGAGTGCGAGATACGGCAATCTGGAGACTCTGGAGGAGGGCTATGGCATCAATCTCATTCCGCTTGTCACATTCGCAATGAAGACTTATGCCGGGGTTGATTGCAGTGCTTTTGCCATTAAATACAATGACGATTATGATACGAGAGATCTGGATATGGATGTAAGAGTGCATAAGGCCATATCCATACTGCAATTTAAGCTTGAGGGGCAGGTCATCAAGCGTCATCCGGAATTCATGATGGATGACAGGCTGCTGCTTGACAAGATAGATTATGAGAAGAAGACTGTTACGGTATATGGGAAGGAATACCCCATAAAGGACTGTGACTTTCCTACGGTAGATCCGGATGACCCCTATAACATGAGTCCTGAGGAGGCATTAGTCATGAAGCGTCTTGCTTCGGCCTTCAGGCATAGTGAGAAGCTTCAGAAGCACGTTAAATTCCTCTATTCCAAGGGAAGCTTATATAAGACCTTCAATTCGAACCTCCTGTATCACGGGTGTGTACCGATGGATGAGGACGGCAACTTCAGTGAGGTTGAGATATACGGTAAAAAATACCGCGGTAAGGCACTTTATGATGTGCTTGAGAACTATGCGAGAAGAGGCTATTATTCCGTAGATAAGATAGAGAAGATCAAAGGAATGGATATGATCTGGTATATATGGGCGGGACCTAATTCGCCTGTATTCGGCAAGGACAGGATGACGACATTCGAGAGGTACTTTATAGATGATCCCGCGACGCATAAGGAGACCAAGAATGCGTATTACAGACATACGGATGATGAGAATGTGATAAATAACATACTTAAGGAGTTCGGTCTTGATACCGAGAGGTCACATATAGTCAACGGTCATGTACCTGTGGAGCTTAAAAAGGGTGAGACACCAATAAGGTGCGGAGGCAAGCTGCTCATAATAGACGGTGGATTCTCCAAGGCATATCAGGGCAAGACGGGAATTGCCGGCTACACACTGGTCTTTAATTCACACGGAATGAATCTTGTGGCACATGAACCCTTTGAAAGCAAGGAGTCTGCGATAGTCAATGAGACAGACATAATCGACGCAACGATCAATGTAGAGACGGTGACCGGCGGAAGGCTCAGGGTTAATGATACGGATATAGGTGTAGAGCTAAGGGCACAGATAGAAGGACTTAAGGAATTGCTGGACGCATACAGGAACGGTATTCTGGTAGAGAAGGAATAGAAGTAATGTTACAGAGGCAGTCAAGCGATATAAGTAATGTGAGTAATACAGGGAATAGTGAAATAGTGGGATAGTGTGATAGCAGTATAGCAGGATAGTGTGAAAGATATGAGATTCAGACCATGCATCGATAT
>DGII01000134.1:0-14252 GCA_002393095.1 Lachnospiraceae bacterium UBA3826
TTACGAAATGTGCCTGCCAAGCAACCTCCATGATGAAACGTACAGCCATTCTTGTATCCTTGTTGGCTCCGCAGAAAGCATCAACAACGAAAAGTCTCTTACCAGAAAGCTGCTTCTTGGCGAGATCCTTAACCGTATTCCATACTTCCTCACTCATAGGATGGTTATCGTTCTTGTACTCATCCGATGTCCACCATACAGTGTCCTTAGATGTCTCATCCATTACGATATACTTATCTTTAGGTGAACGACCGGTATAGATACCTGTCATTACATTAACAGCGCCGAGTTCTGTCAATGTACCCTTGTCGTAACCTGTAAGCTCGCTCTTCATCTCCTCTTCATATAATGTCTCATATGAAGGATTGTAGATGATCTCTGTAGCGCCTGTGATGCCGTACTTGCTCAAATCGATGTTTGCCATTTACGTTACCTCTCTTTGTATAATAAATTAACTTATAAAGTTCCATTGACTATTATACATTATCTTGGCGATTTGTCACTAGCTTTATGAAAAATTTATCAATATCAATTGACTGCTCAGATGATGCTCTTTTTCTTATATATAATTAAGAACAAACCGATACAGGCAGCCATGAATGCGATAACATATCTTACATTGAGGCTTACATCACCGGTATTCGGTGAATCATCAAGCTTATAATTACGGACAGTCTGACCGTTACGAAGGATCGAACGTCCTGTATCTCCGTCTGTTGCGTATATTCCGAAATGACTTAAGTGATTGGTGGTAAAGCTTATGGACTTGTCTTCTTCATCAACCGTGGCGGCAACCTCCTCAAGCTGTCCGTCTTCATCCACGCATATTACATGATACGTACTGCCCTCCACACCTATAGGTATGGGCATTGTCACAGTAAGCTCGGATTTGCCGAAGCGGGTGATCGGAACCGTCTCGCTCATATCCTTAAGCGTGATATCATATCCTGCGATCTCCGGCGTATTGTCCGCTCCGAAAAGCTCCGCATATAAAGCCTTGATCTCCGATGCCACACCGGAGTCCGGAACGATATTAAGAGTTCCGACATTCTCAGTCTCGGTGAATTTAGCCATATATCCGTCTATGGGTATGCCGTTATATACGGTACGGACCTGTGCCGTACTCTCTGTGGAATAAGCCGGATTGGGTGCGGCCTCAATATCATCCAGGCCCTTTATATTATATGTAGAGCCTTGGATCGATATGGTCTGCGGCAGAGACTCAAGTATCTCGTCGCTGAATATCCTGTTAGCCCTGACTATCATGTTGCCGGTCTCAGCGCCAACGGCATCAAGCTCTTTGCTTAGGATGATACCTGAGAAGCCAAGCCCCTTCTCGTCAAGGACGGTACCGGAGAAATCCTCCACACTGCTTGGAACAACAGCAAAAAGTACATTATATAATGCATCCTGTCTGTAAGCATCATTCTCAAGCCTTGCGCTTGTGGTTCCGCTTGAAAGGGCAGGAAGCGTCGCACCGTTGAAGACAACGACCTTGGTATTATCCGCCTTACCGGTATCTGTATAGTCAACCGCACGAAGGCCGATGCTCTCCACGCTGCCCGGAACAGTCAGTGCGGATAAGGGGCAGTTCATATAAGCCCTGTCTCCGATATGGACTACATTGTCGCCTCCCGTTACGCTGGAGAGATTCTTGCATCCTCTGAAAGCATCCTCTCCCACATCCGTAAGGGATGCCGGCAGACTTACGGAAGTAATTGAGGTATTGTCCATGAATACTCCCGGCGCAATCTTCTTAACGCCCTCCGGAATACTGATGACGGAATCCGAGCCGCCATAGGCAAGCAATATACCGTCACCGACTATCAGATAATCTCCGCCGGATACATCGCTCTTGAAGTTACTTATAAAAGGCGTATTATCAAAGGCATATCCCTCTATATCCGTTACAGTAGAAGGAATACTTACGCTTCCAAGGTCATCACAATGGTAGAAGGCTCCGTACCCGATGTGGGTCACTCCCTCCGGAATGGCTATTGATGACAAATTACTTCTGGCAAAAGCAAAATCCCCTATGTCCGTTATATAATCGGGCATTGTATAATCCGACATCTTCCGGCTTGCATAATATGCCTGCATAGCAAGCTTGCCGTTAACCTCCGTATATTTAGGCAGATATCCGCCTTTGGCGGAATCATATATAACAGGATTGTCATCATCCACCGTAACACTGTCATTCTCATTATCAGTTACATCCGGTACACCGTTTACGTAGTTGGTATTAGTAACTACCCCCTGATGTACGGTCACATTGGGATTAAGGAACAGAACCGCTCTTCCGCCCACCACTATCGTCTTGGCTACTACATCGGAGCCGTCTATAAGAGACAGGGGATCAACCGTAGGCATATAATCTACATTGCTCGGATCGGTGCTTGCATCTCTTAAGCCTGTACCCGCCTGAGCAATGGTTATGGGTGATTCCTGATAATCAAGCCCTTCACCGGCAGGGGTGCTCTGTCCGCCATCGGTATTGCCGTTATTATCTGTCGAAGCATCGCCACCTCTGCTGCTTGCTCCCGAACCGGAATTGCCCTCCGCACCGGGTGTGGCATTCGCGCCTGATGAAGCTCCCACGCCGGGTGTAGTACTTGCCGCGTCAGTTCCTTCACCTGCAGAACCCGAAGGATTCACAACAGAATCTTCAAGTCCCGGTACAACCACCGTCTTGGTATCACCGTTCTCGGTATTGGCTATATCGCTATTATCGAAGGTACGGAAGAATTCATACGCTGCAGTCCCCGGATCTGCGATTATATTAAGCTTGGAACAGCCGTCGAAGGCCGTAGGATCGATATATGTCACAGACGGTGGAATCACAAGATCCACAAGGCTCACACAGTTCTCAAAAGCCTTGGCATCAATAAACTGCACGCTGTAGGGAATATTAATAGTCTTAAGATTACGGCAGTTAGAGAATGCATAAGCCGGAATCGAGGTAAGGTATGAGGACAGTGATACACTGTCAAGCTTCTCATTACCCCAGAAGGAATACTTACTCATATGCTTGACAGAGCTTGGCATCCTGTAGTACGTCGCATCATAACCGCCAAGGTAAGCATACAGCATCTCGCCGTCATCATCATATAAGCCGCCACCAAGCATGGTGAAATCATCATTATTACGGCTTATACTTATGCTCGCAAGTTTATTGCAGCCTGCGAACACGCCATATCCCATCTCTTCCACATTGCCGCCGAGGTATACGCTTGTAAGCTTATTATCGCCTGCGAAAGCGGCCGTATCTATCTTCTCAAGTTCATCATGAGTCGTAACCGAATAAAGATACGGACAATTGGCAAAAGCTCCGTGCTCTATAGACTTGGTATTGATACCGGTATCCACCTGGGCAATATTCTGATTGCCTGCGAAGGCTTCCTCTCCTATCCTTTTGACCGAACTGGGAACAGACACAGTGAATGCTGTGCCTTCATACTTATCAAGAGAATCATGATCCATCTGGAATTCATCAACAATCGCGGCGTTAATCGCACCTGCCGGAATCGTAGCTATAAGTACCGCAGATATGAGGAAAGCGATACCGATGCCTTTAATAATATACTTCTTCTTCATAGTCTCTTATTAACAGGAGTCACCCCATGGGAATATGGGATGACTCCCTTATATCTGATATCATGCCTTAGACGGGATCGTTACCTTGTCTTTCTTAAGGAATAAGAATAATGACATCGCGGCAAGTGCTATGGTCACGAACCACTTCGGATGGATGAGATCTCCTGTCTTGGGCGAGGCATCCATATAGCCAACCTGAAGGTTGTTGGTGTCCACATATATCGTATAGGGCGAGAAGTGCGTAGCGGTAAAGCTTACACAAGGCACACCGTCTACTGTCGTGAACTTGCATGCAAGATCCTCAAGCTGCGTACCGTTGACTACTGCTCCAACCTTGTTATTGCCCGCATACTGACGAAGAGCATCAGGTATGGGCATTGTCACATTGACCTTAAGTCCTGTGGTATCCGTGATCTTGTTGGTTCCGGTTGCATCATAGAGACTTATGTCCATCGCAAAGTACTTAATGGGTGTCATGTCTCCGTACTTATTAGCCAAAGCCGTAGCTACCTGATTAGCTGCATCGGCACTCTCAGTGATCTTCACTACGAAGCTGTCAGTAGATCCGCTCACTGATGCATAAGCCTTATCTACATCCGATATACCCGGCTTGGTGATATCCACTCTCGTGCTACTTCCGGTTCCTGCCGCAGGCGATCCGTTGGTGCCTGTACGCGAATACGTACCTGTAGAGCTGGCCTTCGTTCCCGAACCGCTTCCGGATGAAGGAGTATTGTTTGTACCTGCATCCTTATAGGTAGCGGTTATTATAGTCTCTCCGGCTGCTGTTGTCACGGTCGTAGCCTTACTTGTAGAGCTGTATACTGTCGCAGCCGCTCCGGTTACCACCCACTTATCGAACACCTTACCGGCCGGAGCATCGATAGCCTCAATTATAACCTTGGTTTTCTCAGGATACTGTCCCGAACCGCTACCATATACTACTGTAAGTGTATACTTCGTAGATGATGATGAACTGCTCTTGGTAGTGCTTCCCGCTGAGCTGGTATTCTTGGCTGCATCCGTTGCTGCAGCCTGGGTAGGATTGACCACACCATTCGTCACACCGGGAGTTGTATTGGAATTAGGCTCATACATAGCAATCACGAACGTATCCTCATGAATACCGCGCAGTGACTTGCTCCATCCGACAAATGTGTATCCCTCACGAACAGGAATATCCGATTTCTCCGGTTCAACCGCAGTACCGCCGTCCTCTACCTCCACCTTGCTAATTATCTCAGTACCATCATAATTATAGAATGTAACGGTCCACTTCTCACCGATGTACTTAAGCTCAGCCGCAACCTTATTTTTTCCGAGTCTCTGTGATGGCTTCTCGGAAGCTGAACCTCTGTAAATCTCGTATATAGGTGTCTCTGCGGATGTGATATCACCGAATGCATCCGGTGACAGATACACCTCCTTACTCTCTGCCTTGACATGTATTCCGGGATCTTTGCCGAAGGCATTATCCTCGATATCTTCATCTACAGTTGTAGGCAGATCTACTTCTCTTAAGTTATCGCAATCATAGAAGCAATACTTAGGTATTGTATCTGCCTGAATACCCTCAAGTTCAACGAATGTAATGACATCACAATCGCTGAATGCACCCTCGGCTATCTCATCAACATTATCTATGCTTGGATCATTGGCATTATTAACAGTTCTTGAACCAACTGTATCGCCTCGTCCGGGGAACACCTCTACTATCTTCTTATTGCCGTTATCCTTATTCTCATAGAGGATACCGTTCTCAGCAACATACTTACTTGTTCCGCTACCAAGGGATGCAAGATCCGTACAATCTGCTATGGGTAAAGCACCGACATCCTCCATGTTATCGCCGAGCGCAAGCATCTGAAGCTTCTCGCAGTTATAGAATGCAAGATCAGGAAGATATTCCACATCATTCATAACGATAGCTTCTACATAATCATTACCTATAGGATTGGTCTCTTTATTGCTGCCCTCATATGGAAGCGTTGCCGTATTCCCCGCGGTGACCTTTTTCCCAAAAAGACTCATGTAATACTCATCTGCATCTCCATAGGTATAAGTATTATCCGTATCACCGAAATACCCGTTGAATAATCCATATTCTTTGTATGTATCAAAATACTTCAACCCTGCTTTATTGCCATCCGCATCTGTAGCCGTCAAAGGATCAAGATATACCTGAACATTCTTATTATTGTTATAGCTTGTCGGATTAGCGGAAGCGGTTCCGGACTCCGATGTTCCGTCAATATATCCCTTGACATCAATTGACTTAATACCTTCCGGTATATTGATCGTCTTGGTCGCATTAATAATATCCTGCTCGACATTAGAAGGATTAGGATTAGAAAGAATCGCAGGATCAATGTCTTCATAATGAGGATAATCAACCAAAGTCGGCAGACCATTCTTATTATCAAGTATAACAGTTAAATTACTTGGTGAATTTGTCTTATAGCAAACTCTGATACCCTGTGCAGGATCAACATAATTATCTTTCTGCATTGACCACGCAAAAGGTCCGTAGTCCGGTCCAATCTCACCGAATACCGTCAATTTATCACTGCCGGTCGCAAAAGCATCCGTGCCGATTTTTTCAAGAGTAAAGTCTGTCAAAGAACCCGGTGTATCAAAATGAATCTCGGTAAGCTTAGGACACTCACTGAATGCACCCGATCCAACCGACTCAATATTCTCGCCTATGGTAACTTTTCTAAGTTCATCACAATTATTGAAAGCCGTATTGCCGATTGAATGAACACCATCGCCAAGGTCTACAAAGGTTATTGCGTCAAAATTCTGGAATACATTATCCTCAATCGTCGCAATTCCGTTACCATCTTCTATCTTTACTCCGGTTACATTCTTTTTGATATCATCATCAAAACAGTTAGAATCAATGGCATTGATTGTAATACCGGCAACAGAACTCGGTATAATAAGATCCACATCTTTATCAGCATCGGCAGTACCCGGAACATATGTACAGTTGACAAGCTTTCCTGTTGCATCAATACCCTGAATCAATCCGTCACTGGCTATCTCATATGTGGCAGGATTAGCTTCATTGTCATCCTTATAATACATGTATGTAACCGGCAATCCGTTAGGAGTATTATTAGCTACATCCATTCCGGCACGCCATGTGCATTGTCTTGGAGCAGCATAATCCGAGCCGTTCTTCTCCGGTCCATATACATAAAAATCCGGATTTACAACATCATAGAACATCGTAGGATCATATGTCATTCCATTAGTACCGGCAGGGAATTGGAACATACCGAGATTGGTACAACCGGCAACCAATGTATCAGGTACATCCGGCGTACCCGCTCCCGTATCAATATTATAACTACCGTCAGAGCGAAGTCCTGATGACAAAATCACATTCTTCAGAGCCTGCCTGTTGGCAAGTGTGAATTCGCCAAGATTCACTCCCTTGGTGATGTAATCAGGATACTTGAAGTCAGTGAGCTTATCCTTGCCGATTAACGAGGTATCAGTTATAGCAAAAGCATAGTCACCGATCTGACTTATATTACGGTTGCCGAAATCAACCGAATTAAGAACTTCCAGATCACAAAATGCAGCCTTACCGATAGTGGTTGGATTGGTTCCCTCGGCCTCAAACACAACGGAGGATAATCTTGTGCAATTATAAAAAGCTCCGTCCTCAACGGTTATCAGAGACTCCGGTATGCTTATAGAATCAATCTTGGTACCGGCAAAGGATTCTTTTCCGATTGATTGTACTCCTGAAAGATCCGCAGAAGTCAAGTTCTGACAATTGTAGAACGATTGATTACCGACTTTAGCATTACCGCCAAATGCAATTGATGAAAGCACATTACTTCCGCTAAATGCTCTATCGCATATAAACTGTATATTACCGCCAAGAGTAACATTGGTAATATTAACAACACCTTCCAAGGCATTTTCAGCAATACCGATAAGCTGAATGAACTTCATGACAACATAGCCCTGACTATCGGTATAAAAAATGTGATTATAATTGGTACTGGGAGTAAATTGCTTCTGAGCCGGCAACGTATCTGATGCGAATATATATATCTGCTCCGTTCCGTCTCTGTCTCCCGCACTGTTATACTTATATCTCGTCGTCGGTTCAAGTCTAAGACCATAACTCTTACCGTTACCAAATATCTTATCGCAAAGATATCTTTGCTGTTCATCAACGGAATCATAATCAGGGTTGTCTAACAAGCTTCTTGTAATGGATGCCGGAATGGTTGGTGACTCTCCGGCTGCAATAGCATTTTTATAAGCTGTATACTTATTGGTATAATCCAACAGATCTGACGGAAAATATGTATTAAAGAATGTGTAAACAGGATTGGAGCTGGACCATCCATCAGGATCACCGTCAAGCGTATATTGAATTCCAAGCTTTTCAACAGACGCTGTCTGAGTATCGTCGCCCAAATGTATCTCTACACTTATATTCTTATTTGTATTATATTCCGCTGTGGGATAAACCGTACATGAGCCATAGGATACGGATGTATCTGTTAATCCTTCAAAAGAATTAAGACCTATGTATACATAATCCGAGAAAAGCAAGCTTGAGCTCAAATCAAGTTCGCCCTTGGAGAAATTGTTATTATAGCTTGTAATAAAAGCATTAGGGAAAATGGCATCAGTTGCACCACTACCCTGACTCTTGTATTCAAATTGCCAGTCGAGATATGTTACACCGCCCTGCTGATTTAATGTATATGTCTTGCCCGAATTGGAAAGAGAGCCATAACCGGCACTTGCCATCGTAAGATTATCGCTGGCAGCTGCAGTTGTAATGCCAAGGCTATCATATGTCGCAACAGGATCAGCAGACGGTGAATACGCCTCAATATCCGGCACGGGTATCGCCGCAACAGTTATCGCAGATACCATACATAATGCTCCGATCGTTCGGCGCACTGTACGTTTCATTCTCCTATTCGATGTTTTTGCACTAGCTCTTTTTTTTACGCTTTTTGCCATTTCATTCTCCTCAGAATTACTATTTAATAATTAACGGCTTAGCCTTTCATAAGCTCTTTCAAGACGAACCTTGTTTTCTTTACATCTATGGTATACCTGTATGATTCCGGAATATATCTAAGGTCTCTAAGTATACACTCCTTATACATTTATCGGCATTTTGCCGCATTTATTAAAGGGCATAATCCACCCTTTGCATAAAAATCCAGATTACATAAAATATTTTACTATATATTGGTGATTTTGCAAGCCCTAAACACAAAATAAAGTGGTCAATCCTGACCACTTTATTCATCCAATAAATAATAGATTCTAATCATCCACCAATCTCACTTAGGATAGCACTTATCTCGTCTTTACTATATCCGGTACGAGACGCAATCTCTTCTGCAGGCATGCCTACGTCATTATATGCAATTACTTGCCCACGCTTTTCACCACGTTTCTCACCGCGAGTTTCTCCACGCTCTTCAGCTTTCCTGCATTCACTTCGAACATGTCTGTTAATAACAAATTCCTGATCAAATAGAGTTGTATAAATATCCATGATCTCGCCTCTCCTAGCCTCCAGATACTCTTTAAGAATACCTCTTTTTTCACAATTTTTCAAGGTCTCGGTAAGCGCATCCAGCGTTCTTCCGTAAATCGCAACTTGTGTCGTTATCTCTTTGGCGAAAGCGATATATTGATTAATTATGTCATTACCACCGCTATAAGTAATCACCCTGATCTTAACATCAATCGATATATCTAAGCCATTGAAGAACTCATCCTTTAGACTGATCACATCAGGGCAGTCCTTCTTGTCTCCGGTGAATATAACATATAACTCCGGTATAGGCAGTGCGGCTTTCGTGCTTGTGTACAGATCTATATCATTTTCTTCTATATATCTGTTATATGTTTCCATCAAATATTGTAATGCCCGTATCAAGATATTTATAGACCATGTTGACTGACATTCAACCAGTATCAGTTGCCTATTCTTAACCCTGAATCCAAGATCATTATACAGATCGTCAGATAATACATTCTTCAATGTAATATCCATAAGATCCGCAACAGATATCTTCTTATCTTCCGGATGAAGAGTTCTGTACAATTCAAGAAGATTCTCAGGAATACTGAAAAGATCCGTGAAAACGCTATCTTTCACAGTTCTTTTGATCACGATTCCATTGCTTTGCGTTCCGCCCATAAATCATCCTCCTTATAATATGTTATATCGGTATATGTTCGTATATACGGATTTGGGATCATAAAGAAAAAATCACTCCTTCAAAGCATTAATATAGCCCTTCAGCCTCTCAATCTGCTTCTCATCAAGATCCTCGATCTCTGTAAGAATTTCATATCCGGAAGTACCCTTGCTGGCTACCAGGTAATCATCGGACTTAGACTTACTATTCTTAGTGCCTTGAAGCAATTCATAAGGCGTCACATTCAGCACATCACATATGATCATAATCTTATCTGATGCCGGATTGGTCTTCTTTCGCTTCCAGTCGCTGATCGTACTCTGCGAGATCCCCGTAGCCTGCGAAAACTCGATCTGTGACATCCCACGTTTCTCTAATATTCGAAATATTCTCTCACTGATTATCATCGGTATTCTCCTGTTATGCGTTCAATATACGTATAAACGAATTATAATTTATAATCAAAAAGCTGTCAAGCATTGGCACCAAAAAATAAAGTGGTCAAATCCTTCTAACTCGACCACTTTATTCATCCGATATATAATAAATTCTAATTTTTAATGTTTCTGAGAGTCTCCCTTCACTCCACAATCTCATATTTATCAAGCGATAATGGAGCAAAGATTGTCTTGCGCCCTATGAAACCGACTATCCTTACGACAATAACGCCTAAGAATATGCCGATACTGTCTATGAGCACATCATGATAATCACCCACCCTGCCGGCTACGAAGGTCTGATGATATTCATCCAGTGCGGCGTATGCTACACATATTATGCCGGTTAAGAACATCAGAGCGATGCCCCGTAATCTATATACATAGAATGGCAGGCCGACGCATATCGCAAGAAGGAAATACTCTGTAATATGTGCCGCCTTCCGCACATAGGGATGTATGGCTATGATGAAAGCTACCAGATCATATTCATTCATTCCTTTATCGGCAAATCTATTGTAGCCGAATGCAAGCAATCTGCTGACTTCCAGGCTGAGTCCCGAAGAATCATCGCCCGGCTGTGATGACATATAGAATATAAAATACATCATGAGTATCGCCGGAATGAAAGAAAGCGGTTTGAGCAAATATCGTAATGTTTTTTTCAAAAACAAGATAATATACTTCATACACTACATATTAACACATTATTATAACGATTAAAGAAGCAAATCCTTAAATTTCTTTTAAATAAAAAGAGGAAGCAACCCCGTTAAGGGTTGCTTCCTCAGTCATTCCGTAATAAAGTATCTACATCAGATCAATATCCGAATTCCTGCGCCCAAAGCATAGTCTTATTATCGCCGCTTCCAGCCTCATGAATAGCAATCGAGCATGTCAGATAGCTTGGGTCCATAAGATTCTGCTTATGTGTCGGAGATGCTATCCAAGCATCAACAACATCTTCAGCATTGTTATAGCCCATGGCAAGATTCTCGCCATATACGAGATTACCGTCTGCTGTCCAATACTCACTTCCGTTAGGTCTGGTATGTGAGAACTTCTCCTCACACTCATTGGCTCTAATCTGAGCTGCGTTCTCAAGTCCTATACTCCACTCAAGTTCTGACAATCCGGCTGCCGCTCTCTTGGTATTAACAATCGATAAAGCTGCCTGTGCCATACTGCGAAGCTGAGCAGAATTAGCTGAATCCGCAAGAGGAACAAACGGATCTACGATGTAGATCGTGTCATCATTAGGGTCATATGCTCTGACAGCAGCAGCCTCATCCAGAAGACCTGCATTAGCACTGCCACAGCCAACAAGAGCTGCCACTATTGATATCGACACAAGGATTGTAAGTAATCTTTTTCTCATACTCGTCCTCCATTTGGATTCATTATAACATATATAGTAAAACTTTGGTACTACTTTTTTATTTTTCTGAAGCAATCGGAGCGATCTGGGATACAAGGTTATCAATATTCTCGAAAATCCCGCTCTTGGTAGTTCCCAGATCATTAACTCTTCCAATCTGACCAAGCAGTCTGTCACAGTCGTTATTGATCTGATCGAATCTGTTCTCCAGAGCTGCAATCTTATTCCCTGCTTCATTGGCAGCACCAATGATCTCTTCCTGAACTTCTCCGGATTTACCCGCGCTTGAAATGATCTCGTCGAAGGTGGCATAAGTCTCATCCACGTTCTCAAGACTCTTATCCAGGCTTTCAACCGATGCCCTCATGCTCTCTGTCAGCTTATCGCTCTCTTCACCTACATTGCTGATTGACGCATTGACCTGATCGATGAGTACCTTGATCTCATCGGCAAGCTTACGCACCTCTTCAGCCACAACTGCGAAGCCCTTACCTGCCTCGCCCGCTCTGGCAGCCTCAATAGAAGCATTGAGCGCAAGCAGATTGGTCTGAGAAGCAATTCCCACTATCTGCTTCATATATCCGGCGATCTCATCCACAGAGCCCTTGAAGCTTTCGAAGCCCTCTTCCATCTGATTGAAGGTATTCCTTACGTCAGCCGAGCTCTCCTTAAGTTCTCCGACCTTATCCTGTGCCACCCGCACACTTTTCTCTATATCATCCCTGACCTCATCGAATCTCGATGTCGTCTCGCTGACCTTATCGAACACCTCACCGAATTCATCGATATCACTCTTAAGCTCTTCATTGCCCTTCATCACATCCGAGAAAGTATCAGATATCTCCTTAAGCTCCGTGAGTGAATTAACTTCATTAGCCACCAGGCTCTTCTGACATGCCTTGATGGAATCTGCGATATAGGTAAGTGCAACCGCATTATCTTCCTTTGCAGCTACGTTATGTCCATCATAACCCACAGTTGTTACATTAATATTGTCCTTATTCTTATTCCTGCCAAACATTGCTACACTCACCTCCTATTCGAATACCACGCATGTCATCGTCTGATTGACGAACTGTCCGTTATAGTGCTCGCCATACCCTACGAGGCCGCACGAAGTCCCGAGAGATGCGATTTTACCAAGGTAATTATTAAGCTCGCCTCTCTCCTGAAGCACCAGATATCTGAACATACAATTGACGGAGAAAATCCCCGATACCCTGTTAAAATCGCTCTTAATGGTATCTACCGTATTACGGGCGATCTCCATGGGATCATTCATCTGAAGCAAAGTCAGTATATCCGAATCATTGACCTGTCTGAAGCAGGTGATGCCGTTGCCCTCAACTCCTTTAATAGATACGATACATATATCATCGCCCACCATCTTGCCCAAGGGATTAGTGAATGTCTGGCTCTCAATGCCCTTCTCATCACAGCCTGTAAGCTCCATATATACCTGCTTGGCTGATCTTCCGTTAAGCTCACCCAGATAATACCTGTTCTTATCCGTCTTGGATGCAAGTAATCTCACACCCTCAACGGGTGTATATATATTCTCCTTGTACGCTTTGACCTTGCCGGTCTCATTCTTAATAACGGCATAGGCCATACCATCCTCATATATCCTGCCATTAGCCGATACCTTACCCGCATCTCCGGTAGCGCCCATAAGTTCAAGCTTGTATTTATCGATTACAAGGCTAAGTGTATTCATAACTCCCGCATCATTGCCGGAACAGAAATCAATTATCGCTGTATTATGATTGCCGGGCTTGATGCGATTCAGGTCATCCAAAAGCCTGCCTATACACTTTGCAGGCATCTTGGATACATTCTCCAAAGCACCGGCAGCGCAGGTTACACCCTCGGTAAATGCCGTAATCGTTGCACCCTTCTCCTCTACCTTACTCTCATATCCCATAGCAATACAGCCGATACTCGGCACACCGGGAAATGCTTTCTCAAGCTCAGCCACGTTCTCTTCAAAAAGATCCGCCGGACTTGTCATAATGATAAGCTTAGGGGATGTAACACCCTTAAGTGCCTCAGCAACCTTGCCGGAAGCACTTGTTCCATAGAACATCTTCATAGTTTTTCTCCTTACATATTGTAGTTTTCAAAAGTCATGCATACATATAGTATCATATCAGAAAATTCCATGATGCGTAGCAAAAAGTGAGGGCTAAATCCCCCACATGACTCTATTTTATTATACCAAGATATCAAAAGCGTAGCAAGAAAAATCGACCGTGAATTACTTCACGGTCGATTCGTATATTTTTTGCAAACTATTCTTCGTCTTTCCTGCGCTTCTTATTCCTTAAAGCCCATGCTGCAAGAGTTCCGGATGATGCACCGAACAATGATAACCACTGTGCTAAGCTGTTAGCATCAGCCGTACCGGGTGTCCTTCTTGCTCCAAGAACCGCATTACGGCTTCTCTTCGCACCAAGCACCTGACCCTTATTCCTCTTAACAGGATCAACCACTCTCTTCGCACCAAGCACCTGACCTCTTGAACGTCTTACTCCAAGCTGTCCTGCAAGCGGAACCTCAGGCTCCTCAATCTCGATGATCGTAGGAGGGTTACCGGGTGTCGTAGGAGGCACTGTCGGCGGTGTAGGCGGTACTACCGGA
>DGII01000134.1:14331-14571 GCA_002393095.1 Lachnospiraceae bacterium UBA3826
GCGGTGTAGGCGGTACTACCGGAGGCGTCGGAGGTACTACCGGAGGTGTCGGAGGCACTACCGGAGGCGTCGGAGGTACTACCGGAGGTGTCGGAGGTGTAGTTCTTTCACCGAAATACTCCCTTGTATATCTAATCTCAGTCACCTTAACCAACTGACCCTTAGCCAACCAATTCTTCTCATATCTAACTGCAGTCGCTACATAGTTCAGTTCTTTCTTGGTTCCGGTAGCTACGTAGT
>DGII01000062.1 GCA_002393095.1 Lachnospiraceae bacterium UBA3826
TCTGAGGAAGTCCCCATGTACCGAGGGATGTAAGTATAACCACCGACAGAAGACCCATGGGGTCCGGTCCGAAGAATGATGTGAATACTCCGGGCTGTGCCTGTCCCAAGACATTGCTTCCCTCTATCTGAGCCATATTCGTAACCGCCTGCATGAATCCGCCCTGACCTGCAAGTACGGCACCGATAACGGCGATTATGCCTACAAGCATGATTATACCCTGTATGAAATCATTGATGGCTGTAGCCATATATCCGCCGAGGATAACGTATATTCCGGTGATAGCTGCCATTACCACCACACATACGACATATGGCACATCAAAGGCCATCTCAAAAAGCCTTGAAAGTCCGTTATATATGGAAGAGGTGTAGGGAACAAGGAAGACGAAGATTATGGCACTTGACGCTATCTTAAGCGCCTTGCTGTCATATCTTTCATAGAAAAACTGCGGCATTGTACCGGCATGAAGGTGCTTGGTCATGATACGGGTACGCCTGCCAAGGATCACCCATGCAAGGAGCGAACCGATGACCGCATTGCCTATACCTACCCATGTGGACGACAGGCCGAACTTCCAGCCGAACTGTCCCGCATATCCTATGAATACGACTGCCGAGAAATATGAGGTTCCGTATGCGAAAGCCGTCATCCACGGACCTACGCTTCTGCCGCCTAAGACAAAGCCTCTGACATCCGTTGCATGCTGACGGCTGTATATGCCCACACCGAACATCACAGCGAAAAATACTATCAACAGAATGATCTTGATTACCATATTCCCTCCGTATACTATACTCTTATGACTGTACGTTGCTTTTATGCGTCAACGCTTTGACGCTTTTATGCGTAAAAGTATAGCATCACATTACTGTTCCGTCAAGTATTGATTCGTACGGCTAAGTCAATATTATTCCGTTATGATCAGATACTATTTCAATCTGCTTATGAGTTCCATGCACATGCGGCTGTTGTGATAAGGGCATTTCCACATTCCGGCAATTGGATTGACTGTGTCGGTCATTCCATTCTTATCAATACCCCAATACCATTCTCTGCCCTGAAGTACTCCCGCTTTTACTATAAACCGCTCCTTAATGGTGTCCCAGATGGCTGTAACTGCCTCAAAGTAGTCGAGCCTGTCAGGTTCATGCTCATATCCGTTCATGAAGCCTATCATAGCTTCACACTGAGCCCACCAGATATGTCCGGTGTCCACTGTACCGTTCTCGCATTCGTTGTATAACAGACCATTCTCATACGCACGCTCATATACAGTTGTCGTCAGATCATCTAATATCTGCCTTAAGCGCATTATGGCAGCTACGTCATCTTCGTCTGTTACCGGCATGACACTTATGTCAAAGCATCTGTCATCTTCCGCTACAGTACCTACGTTTCCTTTAGTCATATACGGTCTGCCGTATTGCAGAACATTAAGCCCTCTTTCAATAAGCCATGCTGCCTCTATATCATGTCCGTATGATTGCAGATCGATAATAGAGTTATAATCCCTGTCGAAGAACACATCCAGCCTGTGTCTGTCCGGAGCATATATCTTATCTGTGATAAGGCGTATCATAAAAAGCAGCTCTTTCCCTGCCTTTTTGCTGCCCGTCACTCTGTAGAGCTCCGTATATGCTTCGAATATATGCAGAAGGGTATTCATGGTCCTGTAGGCTTCCACTCCGTTCTCGGAGAGCTTATCATTGCCCGCGGGCTTCCACTGCCTATTAAAGCCCTCCAGATATCCGATCTCATCACGACACTTATCTTCTATAAGCTCATATAATCCAAGCGCAAGTTCAAGCGCTTCTTCATCCTTCGTTGCTTCATAATATGCACAGAGTCCGTATAGAGCAAACGCCTGATTGTAAGTGTGCTTCACCGTGTCAGCCGGTGTTCCGTCATACCTTACCGACCAGTATACACCTCCGAACTCCTTATCGGAGAATACCTCCCTAAGCTGTCTGTATGCTTGGGCAGCGGTCTTAAGATATTCCTTTTTACCATACCTTATATAGCTCTGTGAGAATGTCCAGAGTATACGGCTGTTAAGTATACAGCCCTTGTCCGCATTCTTATCTATGATGCCTTCTGATGATACTTCTCCGTAGAAGCCGCCGTTTTCGACATCCGTAAGTCCGATCCAAAAGGGGAGTATATCCTCCGTCAGATGTCTGTTAAGTTCTTCCTTAAGTTCCTTCATATCCATAGTATATCTATCCTTGCACGAGCATCATCTGCATTATGTCAGTTGTTAAAACTGATGTTAATTCTTTTTCTCCACTGTCTTAGGTATCCTGCTATAGACCTCGGCCAGTCCTCTTATGCTGCGCTTAAGATCCTCGGACAGATAATTCGGGCGAAGTCTCCACTCCCAGTTGCCCTCTGATGTACCGGGAGTATTAAGCCTTGCTTCCTTTCCCATGCACAGATAGTCCTGAAGTGGTATGATGCAAAGGTCAGCCACCGAGCGGTATGCTTCTCTTATGATATCCCATACCAGTCCGCCGTAATCCGTATTCATTGAGTTGATATATCTGCGGCAGAAGTCGCGTTCACCGTCATTGATCTCCTGAACCCATGCCATCGTAGGAGTATTGTCATGAGTTCCCGTATATACTACACAATTATTCACATGCCTGTGATTGACATAACAACTGTCCCAGCTTGTAAAGCCGTATTGGAGCACCTTCATTCCCGGAAAGCCTGATTCTTCAAGAAGCGCCTGATTCTCCGGCGTGTTATTGCCAAGGTCTTCTGCTATGATGTTAAGCTTGCCTATCTTAGCCTCCAATGCCTTGAAAAGTTTGATCCCCGGTCCCTTATGCAGCTTACCGTTCTCCGCAGTCTCATCACCGTACGGAACGGCATAATACTCACAGAATCCATGGAAATGATCTATCCTTATGACATCGAAGAATTCATAGTTACGGCGTATCCTGTCTGCCCACCAGCTATAATCATCCTTCTCAAGTGCCTTCCAGTCATATATTGGATTGCCCCAGAGCTGTCCGGTACGGGAGAAAGCATCCGGAGCACAGCCTGCCACAACCTTCGGATTAAGCTCTTTATCCATAAGGAACACCTCAGGATGTGCCCAGCAGTCGGCACTGTCTAAGGATACATAGAAGGGCAGATCACCGATGATCTTCACATTTTTCTCATTAGCATAATTCCTTAATGCTCTCCATTGCTTATCGAATTCGTATTGCTTAAAGTATACGAAATCTATATCATCCGCAAGTTCGGCTCTGGCCTTGTCTATAGCCTTGATATCATGCTTCTTAAGACCGGCTTCCCATGTAAGCCATGATGCGCCGCCCTTACTTCTCTTGATAGCGGTAAAAAGCGCATAATCCGTAAGCCAGTATGCTTCCTTCTTAAGAAAAGCCGTATACTCCTTGCTCTCCCTGCCATCGGTTATGAATCTGTGATGAGCAAGCTTAAGCAGATTGTCACGATTCTCATACATCGCTCCGTAATCCACTTTAGTCTCATCTGAGCCGAAGAATGCACCATTACATTCATCCCATGTAAGGAGTCCATCCTCTATAAGCTTCTCCGGCGATATGAAGTACGGATTCCCTGCAAAAGCCGAGTATGGCTGGTACGGAGAATTACCGTATCCCGTGGGACCCAGTGGTAATATCTGCCAGTATCCCTGCCCCGCTCCGTTAAGAAAATCCACAAATTCATAAGCCTCCCTTGAGAAGCTTCCAATTCCGAATCTTGAGGGAACCGAAAAAATGGGGAACAATATTCCGCTTTCTCTTCCTTGTAATGCCATCTGTAAATCCTCCCTAAATGAATACACATTATACAGTATAATTCAGTAGAAAACAATTATAGCTTCAAAACAGGTATGAGTATGGAGATCATAGGCAGATTGGAATAGTATCTGATCATAACGGAATAATATTGACTTAGCCGTACGGCTTATTATATTCATTTCAAAGAGTGAATAAACCGAACGGCTAAGAAGGTGCATATGAGGATATCGAATTCAAAATCTTTTGGAGAAGCAGTTAAAAACAGAAGAAAAAAACTGGCTTTGAACAGGCGATAGCCCTGAAGCAGGATATACTACAATCCGGAGGATACAGGAATCTATACTGAATATATATAGTCTCAAAATGTAAAACCTGTCATAGCGCTTCGTATGGAGGTTTCCCATAAGTATTCTTCCATAGCCTGTCCTCCAAATTGCTGATATTGTAGCAAAAACAGGCTAAAAGGGCAAATATTGATATTATAATAGCAATCTATGTTATTCAAGTGCCTGTCTGATATCCTCTATGATATCGTCCACATTCTCGATACCTACGGACAATCTCACAAGATCCGGTGCAACGCCTGCTGCCGTAAGTTCCTCATCAGTCATCTGTCTGTGAGTGGACGATGCAGGATGCAGGATACATGTATGTGCATCAGCTACATGAGTTGCTATCATGGCTACACGCAGCTTTCCCATGAATTCCTCAGCAGCCTTTCTGCCGCCCTTTACCCCGAAGGATATCACGCCACAGGTTCCGTCAGGCATATATTTCTTTGCCCTGTCATAGTATTTATTACCCTTAAGTCCCGGATAGTTGACCCATGCTATATTCGGGTGTGCTTCAAGGAACTCAGCAACTGCCTGTGCATTCGCACAGTGCCTCTCTACGCGCAGTGCGAGAGATTCAAGTCCTAGATTAAGTATGTAGCAGTTCATGGGGGAAGGTATTGAGCCCAGATCTCTCATAAGCTGGGCTGTCGCTTTGGTAATATACGCCCCTCCCTGTCCGAACTTCTCGGCATAAGTGATCCCGTGGTAGGATTCATCAGGAGTCGTAAGTCCCGGGAATTTATCAGCATGTGCCATCCAGTCGAATTTCCCCGAATCAACAATACATCCTCCCACGGTAGCATCATGTCCGTCCATGTATTTGGTAGTTGAATGAGTGACTATATCCGCACCCCATTCAAAAGGTCTGCAATTAATGGGTGTTGCGAAGGTATTGTCTATTATAAGCGGAACTCCGTGGGCATGTGCTGCTTTGGCAAATCTCTCAATGTCGAATACTATAAGCGCAGGGTTGGCTATAGTCTCACCGAACACCGCCTTAGTATTGGGCTTAAAAGCCGCCTCAAGCTCTTCATCCGAGCAGTCCGGATCCACGAATGTGAAATCAATACCCATCCTGCGCATGGTCACATTAAAGAGGTTGAAGCTTCCTCCGTATATGGTCGAGGATGCTATGACATGATCCCCTGCCCCCGCTATATTGAATACCGAATAGAATGTAGCCGCCTGTCCTGATGAAGTAAGGAGTGCAGCCGTACCGCCCTCAAGAGCGGCGATCTTGGCAGCCACATAGTCATTGGTTGGATTCGCAAGCCTTGTATAGAAGTAGCCGCTCTCCTCTAAATCAAAGAGCTTACCCATATCCTCACTGGAATCATACTTAAAGGTCGTGCTCTGTATGATGGGTATCATACGCGACTCTCCGTTTTTCGGCTCGTATCCTGCCTGAATGCATTTTGTCTCTTGTCTCATTTTCTTTATAACCTCCTGTTATTGCTTAGTCTTATATAACACCCCGAAAGTTCCCGGACCGCAGTTGACTGCTATAGCCGGTGATGCTTTCACAAAATATACATTTTTAAATGTCATCTTACTCTCAAGTATCTCTTTTATATACTCGATATCTTTTCTGTCAAGTCCCACATAGGTAACGAATACCATATCCCGATCTATCTCCGGCAATATATTGAAGACTCCGTCTATGTATCTTTTCCAGCTCTGTCTTCTGGTTCCCACATATATGCCGCAAACCTTCATCTTACCATTCGTTAGTCTCACCACCGGATGTATCATGAAGGCTCGGATGATCCTCGCCATACCATTACTTAACTGCCCTGCTCTGGCCATATAGTCAAGATTGTCAAGTACAAAGCTTGTATGTACCCTGTTCTTTAATTTCTCCATTCTCTCTTTGATCTCAGATATATCGTAGCCCTCAGAGACCATACGGCAGGCTTCTATGACCATTAGGCCCTGACCGCTTGACAGATGCCCCGTATCTATGACAGTAACATTATCAAATGCTCTCGATGCCTCCAGCGCAGCATGATAACCGCTGTTCAGCACACGGCTTGATATTGACAGATGTATCACATTAGATGCTTTCTCCAACTGTCTTGCGAAGAACTCCTCATGCTCTTCCACTGATGGTGATATGGTCTCTGCCACATTCTCTTCAGCGGACATATATGCCATAAGACCTGTCATTTCGATCTCGTCACCATCCATGAATATACCCTCGCCGGTACGCACCTTATGTGGTATGACGGCTATATTATACTTATTAACAAGGGATGCGGGAAGATCAGCCACACTTTCCGTAGTTATGGCAACAGGACGCTTCTTCTCCCTGTATACAAGCCACTCCATACTGGTATCCACTACATCGGTCTCTGCACTCAGTATGGTAACCTTTTCCTTGGGCAGAAGCTCGCTTACCGCCGCTTCAAGCTCCTTGCCTGTTATAGGCTTGACCAGATAACCATCAAAGCCTTCTCTCTCATACATCTGCTTAAGATCCGAACCTACATTGGCAGTCAGAGCTACTATTATGCTCTCCTTATTATAGCCTCCTGTCTGAGACCTGATCCTATGCATACATTCTATGCCGTCCATCTCCGGCATCATATGATCCATGAGTATGATATCATATTTTTTCTCAAGGGTCTTAGTCAGTGCCTTGGCACCGCTCTCTGCTACATCCACCTTGATCATGGTATCTCTTAAGAGCTTTGATATCACTATCCTGTTGGATGAATTGTCATCCACTATAAGCACCGATGCCTCAGGAGCCTCGAAGCTGCATGCATAGCTGTCCCTGTAATTCCCCTCGTTATTCCTTCCTATATCATATTGTCCTATGACTCCGTCACTTACTATCTGCTGCGGTATCTCAATGATGAAGGTACTGCCCTTGGTATACACACTGTTGACGGTTATCTTACCGTTCATTATCTCAACCAATTGCTTGACAATGGACAATCCAAGACCCGTTCCCTCTATATAACGGTTCTTATCTTCGTCTACCCGCTTGAAAGCCGTGAAAAGGTACGGAATATTCTCTTTCTTGATGCCCATACCGGTATCTGCGACCGAATAGATGACCTTGACCTCGTTATCACCCTTCCTCTCACAGTCTATTGACAGGGATACGGAGCCCTCCTTAGTGTACTTGACCGCATTGTTAAGCACGTTGATGAGTATCTGCTTGATGCGCATATCATCACCCTTAAGCTCCGAGGGAAGATCCGGAGTGACATTAACGGTAAAGATAAGGCCCTTATCCTGTGTACTCTTCCATATCATATTGACAATATCGGAGAGCATGTCACCGGTCTTATATGTTACCGGAGTAAGCTTCATCTGTCCCGACTCTATCTTGGACATATCCAAGATATCATTGATCGAATGCAGAAGCATCTTACTTGCCGCCTGAATATTCTGTGCATCCTGCGCCACCTCCTCAGATATGGCTTCTCTGAGTATCATCTCATTTAGCCCTATTATGGTATTGATCGGTGTCCTTATCTCATGACTCATACCTGAGAAGAATCTGCTCTGAGCATCAATAAGCGCCTCTATCTCCTCCTGCCGCTTTTTGGACTTCTCACTCTCCCTGTCGAATTCCCACATCTGGAATCTCACCATCATTATGATCAGTGCACAGGTTATAATAAGTGATATAAGTGAATCCAGATATATCACATCTTTTGATCGCTCTCCTATGAAATCGGGATGAAAATATGTATATGCGTATGCTCCCGTCATCATCAGTATATCGGATATCATCAAAAACCACGCAAAGCGACCCGATATGACCATTGCTATAAAAAGCGTGCTGAACACGACCCACAGAGGCGAACCTCCGTATAATCCTCCGCCTGTAATGAACGTCAAGGGTAGGACTATGAAGACCAGCACACAGCCCGATACCCTTGCTCCGATATCAAGCCTGTCATATTTGATGGACAGATAGGATATTACCAAAAAGACAATAAGGGCCGCACCCATAGTCACAATATCTGTTACGGACTCTCCCACGAAGAATCCCAGAGCAAAGACCACTATCATCGATGCCATGGCTATGGTAGCCATTAAGACAAGCAATCTTTCCCTTATATTCCTTTCACTGTCATTGATCGCTCCAAACCATTTCTTAAGCATATCATTCCACCTCCCCGTTAAAGGAGTCATGTAATATCCCTTTAAGTGTGGTCAACACTGAATCATACTCCCCAATAAGTTCCTCCGCTCTGCGGCTTACCGCTTCAAGGTCGCCGTTTTTAGCTGCCTCCTCCATGCTCCTTGCCATCTCGGAAAGTCCCATTATACCTATCATCTTGGAAGTAGACTTCACAGAATGCACGGTTATGGCGTAATTCTTAAGATCCTTTGCCTTTAAGAATTCATTAAGCTCTCTCTTCTTATCCACAGCCTCTTCCATGAAGCTGTCGAACATGGATATATAGAACTCTTCATCTCCCTGACAATACAGAAGCCCCATGTCTGTATCCACTCCTATAGCCCTAAGCCGGCTCATGGTGTCCGCTCCCTCTCCATCATCCTCCGGCGCCTTATCTGTATATTCTTCTTCCCCTATACTCTCTGTCTTAGATATCTTCTGCTTAACTGCTTCGGATACCGGTATTACCTGTTCAGAGCATCCTGCCTTGTCATACACCACCTTATCAGGCAGTACTTTCTTAAGGGCTCTCTCAAGCTCAGCCCTGTCTATGGGCTTTGCGACAAATTCATCGAAGCCCTCTCTGAAAAACATCTCCTTGGCGGAACTCAATGCGTTGGCAGTCAAGGCTACAATGGGACTCATCTTGCTCTTAGAGCCCATATCCCTTCGTATCTGCTTCATGGCCTCCACTCCGTCCATCCTTGGCATCATGTGATCCATGAATATTATGTCAAAATCACTTTTCCTGCACATATTCACTGCTTCCTCACCGGAATCAGCAGTCGTTATATCCATCCCGTATCTTCCAAGTACATTCCTCGCTACTATCAGGTTCATGGGCTCATCATCCACAACAAGAGCCTTCACTTCCGGAAGGGCGATGTGCTCCTCCGCCTCTGTCTTGTCACTTACTGTTGAATTAAGTATGTTGATAACGGGGAAGCAATAGAACGGCTTCTCCATAAGACTGACCCTGGAATCGGCTGCAAGCTTTACTCCCTTGGAAGCTACCACGGCAACAAGCACCTTATCGGCAATGGATTCTATATAATCCCTGTTGTCCAAATATTCCTCCTCACCCACGAACAGATGTGTCAGACTGAGATTATCCGTAAGCCTCTTAAGGTCCTCCACATTGCTGACTCTGTGCATCTTCAAATGCAGACCGCGGACGATATTGTAAACCATGGAATTATAGAACTCTCTTACATTCGGATCAGAGAACTTTTCAAAGTGCAGGAATGCACCAAGCGTAAGCTTATCCTTGCTGTCTACAGACATGCACTGCGAATCATCCACTACCTTCTGGGGGATGCTCACACGTACTATGGTTCCCTTATCCTTCTCACCGTCTATCTGTACGAAGCCGCCAAGTGCACTGACAAATCCCGCTACGATAGTCAGTCCGAGTCCGAGTCCGTTAGTGGACCTGCTTCTGCCCGAATCTGACTGATAGAAGCCGTCGAATGCCATCTCAAGCTCATCAGGTGACATGCCCACTCCCGTATCCCTGACCATTATGCATAAGTTGATCCCGTATTCCAGCTTTACGGAAGTAATGCGCACATATACTCCACCTTTCTTGGTATACCTAAGACCGTTCATGATAAGGTGCCACAATATCTTCTTAAGCTTACCCACATCGGAATTAAGCACTGCAGGAACCGATGCATCCACATCCACGATAAGCTCGACCTCCGGTTTCATATGAGGTCTTAAGCTGACACACAGATCATTAAGAAGGGACGAAAGCATATAATCCTCATTATTGATGACTAACGAATCCGTACTTATCTCGGAATAATCGAGTATATCACCTATCTGTGAGCCCACCCTTTTGCCTGCTTCCGACACATATACCAGATCTTTTCCAATGTCAGCATCCTTTTCCTTCTCAATGCACACATCCGTAAGACCTATGATCGCATTTATCGGGGTTCGTATCTCATGGGATATATTGGCAAGGAAATCATTAAGCCTTCGTGTAGCCTCAGTCAGTTTATCTATCTCCTGCTCAGACTCACCGATCATACTGTTCCATTTACGCATTATATTACGGGCAAGATATCCCACGACGAATATTATGCAGATATGAAGCAGAGTTCTGGTGATCACAAGAGCATCGAATACCTCTCCGGCTTTCCACAACTGATATAAATCATAGGCTATCACCACATAGTATGTTATCTGTGCAACCGTTATTATGGCAGGCATCCCTGAAAAGATGAAGATCATAAAAAGCGCACACATTAAAAGCCCCAGATCATATGTGCTTGTAACGTGTGAACCATAGAAAAAGCTCGCTCCGAGTATGCATGCGGAATATATCCTGATACGCATCTTCTCATCCAATCTTTGCTGGATATGGAGCATCCAACATAAGACAACACTTGCTGCCAGAAGGATAAGAGCCCATCCTTCCCAGCCCAAAAGGAGCGACTCGCCGATCAAAATGACTGAAAATATCGTATATACCGTCAGAATCGTCAGATGTGATGTAACGAAAAAATCCCTTCTAACCGAATCACGTTCTTTATTATTCACTATACCCTCCGTTCCCTTATCTACACACAGACTACGACAAAACCGGGATATTACCGGTTGTCTACATTATGGATCTTAATGCCTCTTTTAATACACTCTCCGTGATCGGCTTATTGATATAACCGTCCACATCAAGATTATCCGCCATTCTTATGGAATCAATGTCATTATCACTTGTAAGTACAACGATTCGTGTGTCAAGCTCATGATCTCTTATGTATCTGATTACATCAAATCCGCTCATTACAGGCATCTCAAGATCAAGCAGCACCAGAGCATGCTCCCTTTGCGACAGCTCCTTTATACACTCTGCACCGTCACTTACACATGTAAGTCCGTACTCAGGCATAGACTCAAAAATGTGACCTACGATATCGTGTATCACCGGTGTGTCATCCGCAAGTAACACACTTTTTCCTTCGAATATCTCGCTTTCCTTAAGCTTATACTCCTTATCCTCATCCATCATCTCAAGCATTATCCGTGCGAACTTAGGATCAAACTGAGTTCCCATTCCGTCAACGATCTCCTGCCTGACAAC
The DNA here is from genome assembly GCA_002393095.1 of Lachnospiraceae bacterium UBA3826. Lineage (GTDB taxonomy): Bacteria > Bacillota > Clostridia > Lachnospirales > Lachnospiraceae > Colinaster. The sequence continues at coordinate 11,341 of DGII01000062.1, forward strand.
GGACTGCTCTAATGGTTTTCTGTAGCTTCTGTTAGATGTCATGGCATCATATGCATCCGCTACACTTATGATCCTTGCTATTGCAGGAATACTCTCACCCTGTAATCCGTTGGGATAGCCCTTGCCGTCATATCTCTC
>DGII01000022.1 GCA_002393095.1 Lachnospiraceae bacterium UBA3826
TGAAATCCACTCTTCCGTCTGCCGTAAAGTAGAACAGCACCTTATTGTTATCAAAGGTATACTCTGCATCGATAAGCTTCATCTCAAGGCCGCGATTAGCTATCTTCTCAAGACATATCTTGAAGGCTTCCTTCTCCTTCTCCTTATTCCTGGCTTCCTGCTCATCATCCTTGGCAGTGGCTATCCTTATCACTTCCTTAAGCGGCTGCACCACCTGATCATCGCTAACCTCCCTTGGGTCTGCGACCACTGTGCCGTATTCGACACCTCTGGCGGTCTCAACTATTACGTGGTCTCCTCTCTTAACCTCATAATCCTTGGGGTCAAAGAAATATATCTTACCCGCAGTACGGAATCTTACACCTATTATTTTCTTCATCTATATACCTCCTATGCAAAATGCGGCGCTCGCATTTTACATCCCGACCTGCTGTCGGATATACAAAAATATTAATTATCACTGTTCTCCTTGATCGACAGCAAAAGCAGTTCCATTGTCAGATCAAAATTAACGTTGGCAGCAACCCTCTTCTTGGCACTGTCAAGTGCCTTAAGGATATTCTCTATGCCCTCATAGGTACTTCTTGATGCGGTACGCTTGATATTCTGGAATTCATCCCTGAATATCAGATGATTGGCGTCATTGGTAGCCTTGAACAGCAGAGCGTCCCTGTACCAGACAGCCAGAATATCGAGGAAATCACTTATCTCAAGCTTATACTCGTTCATCTGCTTGATAGTCTGGGATAGCTCGCTGATATCCATCTCATGGATATGCTTAAGCATAGCTATGGCATCCGTCTTGATCTTGTCGAATTCTTCCGAACGTGCAAGTATCTTGGCCTTACCTATATTACCTCTGGCAAAAGCCGCACATATCTCAGCTCTGTAATCCGGAATCCCTTCCTCTTCCATAAGGAACTTCTTGACCAGTCTGTCATCTGCCGGCTTCATGCTAAGCACCACGCATCTGCTCTGTATTGTCGGAAGCAGCGCCCCGAGATTGTCGGTGAGCAGGATCAGTACCGCATATTCCGGTGGCTCCTCAAGAGTCTTAAGCAGGGCATTCTGCGCATTATTATTCATCTTCTCGGCCTCGCTTATGATATATATCTTACGCTTGGCCGCATACGGCTTAACCGATATGGTCCCACTGACCTGTTCCCTGATATCGTCTACCGAGATAACATTAGGCTTCTCATGCGTCAGATAGATTATATCCGGGTTATTCTTCGTCAAAGCCTGCTTACAGGAATGACACTCATTACAAGGTTCCACGCCCTCTTCTTCACACAGAAGAGCCATGGCGAAAACATTCGCAATGAATTCCTTACCGCAGTATCTCTCACCGTTGATTATATATGCATGAGATACCTGATCATTCTCCACCACATTCTTTAAGTGGTCCACGATCATATTCTGTCCGATTATGTCTGTAAACTTAGCCATCTATAAACCTCCGTTGTCGTCCCTTGCGACGCACATCACCCTGTCACGGATCATGTGAATATATCAAGCAGCAGTCCTCTGATCTCACCTATCTTGCCTAAGATCGCAATGTTGTCCTTCTCGTCCTTCATAAGCTCCTTGGCAAGATCGTCAAGAGTCTGATCCACAAGTCTGATTATACCATAGACTCTGTGTCTTCCGCGTCTGTCTAAGAAATTTTCTCTGGAAAATTCATGAGACCTTGTGACCACTTCATTCATAAAGTCCTTTATAAGAGATCTGTACCGGCGCATATCCTTGATATCTCTGTGCTTGGCAAGCTTATCGCCCTGCATTGTGATCTCCTCCATCATGGAGGCGAGCCTCTCCTGCAGCTCTGACTCACCTATCTGACTGGCAAGCATGAACTTAAAGCTTCCGTCTGCCTGCGGTGTCTCCTTAGGCGTCTCAACCTGCTGCACCGGTGTTAAGTTGTTCACCTTAATATCCATAGGCGGTCTCTCTTGTCTGTATCGGGTATAAGCTCCGGCGGTTCTGCGCTCAGCTCTCCTTCTCTGACCTGATAAATGTCACTATCTCCGTGATGCACCGGGTCAGATCATCATTATCGAATCTGTTGACAATACCGGCCTCATTAAGCCTCTGCTCACTGAAATCCTCAGCATCCGCAAGGAATCTCCGACACATCTCCTCATATCTTGGCGTACTCTGACCGTTCTCCCTGTTAAGGGCTCTCTGCAGTCTCACTCCGTCGTCTAACTCTATATATATCGGCACAACTCTGCCTTCACCGTAGTATTCTCTTGTGGAGATATAAGATTCCGGTGTCCCTATTATGAGATAATCATTATCGTCCAGATCAACCTGTTCATCGGCAACGGTAAAATAATACCATACTCCGTGTATGGTATCATAAGATCTGCATTCTATGACTTTGCCCTCTGCCTTAAGCTCTCCAAGCCTCTCCTCTGTAACAAAGAAGTACTGCACTCCGTCCTTCTCACGCTCCCTGATTGGGCGTGTGGTATAAGGAACTATCTTCTTAAGCTTAAGCTCTTCCGACAGAAGCAACTGCCTGTATATTGTGTCTTTGCCTGAGGCGCTCTTGCCCATCAGACAGAATATCTTACCCATAGATTATATTATAACTTTTTCTCATATAATAAGCAAGAGAGCCGACTGTAACGCCGACTCCTCTGTAATACATAATATATATGCTCTCACCTGTCCGGTATGCACGGAGCATACAGAGGGTTACTTACATTCCGTGGCGTATCCGTCGCACCTTCCGTCACGCTATGTCTGTAATTCTCATGACCGCCTCTACAAAGTTCTTCATCTGTCTTAAGTATCCCGTCGATAAACCGCGCGATGCCTTCCTCTGTATCCATATATGTAGTGATACCGAGGACATAATCATCCGTTGCCATCTCTGTCTGTATATAATACTCATCAAGCAGTATCTTCTGCAACGTATATCCGTCTATACCGCTGCTGCCGGTAAATACGACTATCTTACAGGGATCAAGAGCTACGGCCGTATCACAGCTTCTAAGATCATCGGGAGTAAGAAGCCCAAGCACCTTAAGACCTCCGGCAGAATCGGCCTTCGCTCCCAGCTTCCCCCTCATATCCCTTACCATATCGGTATGCTTCCTGACCAAATCCGGATTCTCTGTGATATGATGCAGCGCATTGTCTATGCTTGCCATGAGAACATAAGAAGGAGAGCTTGTCTGAAGCCTTGTCCAATACTTCTCAAGTATAGTTATGTCAACCAGCGCTCCCTGTGCATGAAGCAGTGCAGTCTGCGTCATGGCTGCCAAGGTCTTGTGAGTACTGTGGATGACTATATCCGCTCCGTATCTTAAAGCTCCGCCCGGATATTCATCACTTAAGTCAAGGTGAGCCCCGTGAGCCTCATCCACGATAAGCACTGTGTCATATCTGTGACAGACGTTGGCGATCGCTTCTACATCGGATATGATACCCTCATAGGTAGGTGATGTAATAATCACTGCGGCATAGCCTTCTCCTGCTACCTTGGCTTCTGACAGGCTCTTTTCCAAGGATGCAGGTGATATTCCCGCACGAATATGCACGGCTGATCCTCTGTTCTTATCTATACTATCTGTATTATGCCCTGTATCGGGCTTCTCTGTATGCACATTCAGTTCATGCGGAATATCTATATACTCCGTATCTATGATATCTGCCTTAAGGTGCGCAAGCTCCGCCCCTGCCCATACAGACCTGTGACAGCCTGACGCAACTAAGATGCGGCTCCTTTTCCCCGGCTGCTTACCATACATCTCAGCTACAGTATGTATGGCTATGAGGACCCCTATAGTAGAGCCGTTCACCAGATAGTAGGTATGCGGACAATCATACAGTCCGGCGGCATAGTCCATACCTTCTCTCAGTATGCCGTGAGCATCATAGAGATTGTCATAGCCTGTTATCTCTGTGATGTCCATATGATATGCGCTATCCAACGGCGAGCCGGTATCCTGCCTCTTATGTCCCGGCATATGCATGGGATATTCCCCGGAATTATACAGTTGTATCAGTTCTTCGCTTATTACACCCATCAGAGCTCTCAATATCATCCTTAACCGATGTCAATGTTATGTCAACCGAACTGCCTGCTTAAATCTCTATATCCAGCTCCACCGGACAGTGATCCGAGCCGAAGATATCCGTATGGATCTTGGCATCCTTAAGCTTATCCGCAAGAGAGCCGGATGTGATAAAGTAGTCTATACGCCAGCCCGAATTCTTCTCCCTTGCATGGAAGCGGTAGCTCCACCATGAGTATATCTGCTCCGTATCAGGATAGAAGTGACGGAAGGTATCTATGAAGCCATTATCCATAATATTCTGGAACTTGCCTCTCTCCTCGTCCGTAAAGCCCGCATTGTGATGATTGGTCTTGGGATTTTTAAGGTCAATCTCCTTATGTGCCACGTTGAGGTCTCCGCACCAGATAACAGGCTTCTTCTTCTCCAGACCTTTAACATACGCAAGAAAGTCATCCTCGAACTGCATCCTGTAATCCAGTCTTCTAAGCTCATCCTGAGAATTCGGCACATAGACCGTGATGAAGTAATAATCGGGATACTCAAGAGTTATGACTCTTCCCTCATGGTCGTGGATGTCCACACCGATTCCGTATGTCACATTAAGCGGCTTATCTTTAGTGAAGATAGCTGTGCCGGAATAGCCCTTTTTCTCTGCGTAATTCCAGTAATCATAATAGCCGTCAAAGGCTATATCTATCTGACCCTGCTGTAGCTTAGTCTCCTGTAAGCAGAATATATCCGCATCAAGCTTTAAGAAGGTCTCTTCGAAGCCCTTCTCCCTGCATGCTCTAAGTCCGTTCACGTTCCATGATATGAATTTTTTCATACTAATCCTCCATACCGAGCCATAGCATCTTTGATGCTTGAGGCTCGCGAAGCGAATCTCCAATTCCTAAAAAACATTATGTCATGCCTTGACCAGCTCCCCGATATCACCTGAGCGGATGACTAGGGGTGAGAGTTCGTCAGGAGCATTCTCAGACTTAAGTACGGCCTCGATTCGCTTAGACAGTTCCTTTTTCTTAAGGCCGAAGGTATTAAGGCATACGCTCTGAATCCCGCACTTAAGAGCAATTGCGATATCGCTTTCGATCTCATTGCCGACCATAACTGTCTCCTTGGGATCAAGCCCCTCTTCGGATATGAGCTTATCAAGAAAAGCCTTCTCCGGTTTCATCATACCGTAATCCGACGATATATATATCTTATCAAGGATATCCTGTAATCCGAATGCTTCTATCTCAGGCATTGTGAATATCTTCTGGGCATTGGATAAGAGATAGAGCTTACAGCCCTTATCCTTAAGTGTCTTAAGTATATCCATAGTGTTCTGATACGGACGGACATATTCCCTTGAAGCAGTCCTGAAGAGGTTGGCTGCGGCTGCGGCCCATTCGCTATCGGCCACCTTGGATAACACTCCCTCTATATCTGTCTTATACTGCTTGCGAAGCGTATCAATATCCGACCCGGCAATGGTAAGGGAGCAGGAATGATGTTCCCCTCCCTCGAATAAGAGTCTTGCGAATACGCGCTCGATCCTGATCTCAGGTCTCTTCACACCGGTAAGAACAGCGAGTCGCTGCCTCTCCCCCGTATCATACAGGAAGAATGCATCCTTAAGAGGCTTCTGCTTCCATTCACAGCCATAGACATTGTAGAAATCGCGCATGATCTTCCACAGATCCTTATTTTGTTCATCGGTATGAATGTCCAGCAGTGTCCCGTATAAGTCGAATATGTAATTCCGGTATGTGTTCATTATATTCCTCCATTATGAGCACTTAGTGTTATTGCACCCTTTTGTGCGGTAATCTCTTCATGGCACAGAAGCCTATGATCACGCCGACAGCACAGACCACAGTGCCTGTTATCAGCATAACTCTTATTCCAGCGTGGTCAAGTATCATTCCGCTTATAAGATTGGAGAATACTCCGCCGATGGTTATGGCACTGGTTACATAAGCCTGACCCTTCACCTGATCGTACTTATTCATGGTACTGTTCACATAGTAAGCAGCCGCCGGGATGAATACGGCGTAAGCAAAAAGCTGGAAGGACTGGCTTAGATACATCATCGCCATATTGACAGTGAATACAAGGATCAGTATCTTAACAAAGAAAGCAAAGCCTGAGATTATAAGAAGATTATCTGCGGATATCTTCTTAAGTATAAAGCCTATAAGAGCCATTACCGGAAGCTCTAGGATCGCCTGAAGAAAATTCGCATACCCCAGCTCTGTCTCTCCGCCACCGAGATTCCTTATTATCTGTATCATGAAATCATTAATCATGTTGTGAGCGAAGAAGAAGCATATTGTACCTATAAGGAAGACCATGAACGCAGGATATGCATGGGCAAAGGATGAAAGGCTGTTATGGATAACCCCGTCCCCCGCCTCGTCCTTTATGACCGGCGTGTCAGTTGAACTGCCCTTTTCATTCGGAAGAACGAATGTGATTATAAGCAAGGCTGATATGAGCATAGTGACTATATTGACATATAGAAGAACAGTCTCTCCGTTGCGCTCTACGACACCTCCGATTATTGCGGCAGTCACGGCGAAGCTTGCAGAACCCAGGCCTCTTGCAAGCCCATAGTATATATCACAGCCTGCCTTCTGATACTCGAAGCATAAGGCAGTCATCACGGGCTGGTATGCGAACTGTATCATATATATTACCGCATAGATTATAAATATCGCTGCCTTCCCGCACGGAATGAGCCACAGTATCATTGAACCGGCGAAGATAACTGCGACCGATATAAGGATGAATCTCCTGTTGGTAAGAGGTCCCGGACGGTCTATCACTCCGGCTATGATCGGCTGGAAGATGGCTGATACTATATTGGCTGCGGCAAGCAATATACCGACCTCCGTGTTGGAGAAGCCGTTAGCAAGAAGATACACGGCAGCATATGCGTGTATCGTACAGAATGCCACGAAATATGCGGCATTAAGCAATGTATATCTGAGTGTCCAGAATCCCTTTTTCTCTGTCGGAACAGTTGCTTTATTCTCTGTCATATTAATCCACCATGCCGAGCACTTGTAAGAACATGTCAGTCTCTTTCGTGTCTTAATCTATTCTTCCCCAAGCCCTGTATAGTACTTCTCAAGTTCGGACCTGGCTGCTACATAGTAAGGCTCCAGCCTCTTGTCAAAGTGCCTGCCCATACTCTCCATGATTATGCTGTCAGCCTGTTCAAAGGACATGCTGTCCTTGTATACTCTCTTACTGACAAGCGCGTCATATACATCGGCTATAGCCATTATCCTTGCTTCAAGGGGTATGTCGTCTCCCTTAAGACCTTCAGGATAGCCTGAGCCGTCCCACCTCTCATGGTGATAGTGTGCCACATTCTCAGCGATCTGATGGAAGTAAGCATCATCCGTATCCCTTAAGACCTCATGGACTATCCTCGCACCCTCGGCAGCATGCTTCTTCATCTTCTCGAATTCTTCGTCAGTGAATCTTCCGGGCTTTCTAAGTATCGCATCATCCACGGCTATCTTGCCCAGATCATGCATCGGAGCAGCCTTGATCACATTGCGGAAGAATTCGGCCGTCACCCCGAATCTGTTATCCTTCTTGATCTCATTCACAATAAGCCGCACACAATCCGCTGTACGCCTGATATGTCCTCCGGTGGAATTATCACGGCTTTCAACCATTATCGCCATATCAAGGATCAGCCTGTCACTCATCTCCTTGATATGTGCCGTCTTAAGATCCACCTCTCTCTTAAGATCGGCATTGTAATTATTGATAAGTGCTATGTACTCCTGATTCTTGGTATCATCAGTTAAGAGGAACTGATATCCTCTCTTCTTATCACCGTTATAGAGGTAATTGATATCGGCTATATAAGTTCTGTCACCCTTCCTTAGATAGAACTTGTCGTCACTTTCGTCCGCCACGAAGGTCTCGATCCACGGGATTAACAGCTTCTTAAGAGACTCCTCCTTTTCAATGGAGGTATCTATCTTGATATTATACAGCTCAGGAATGATATTCATCGCTGTCTTATTGCTGCCCAGATATCTGTACTTAAAGTCAAGAGAGATGATGCCCGTATCTCCGGTCTGCACAATGGAATCGATAGCAGAATCCGTGATATCATACATGCATATCCTGTGAGCTATTATCAGGAACAATATCTGGTCGAAGATATATGTAAGCGGCGTGAGCTCAAGCCCGTTTAAGAAGCTCTTGCTGATAAAATATGACATGACAGATATAACCACCACAATGAATAGCAGCACGATAGTCGTGTCGGACACATCCTTCTTATTACGATAGCTGTATATTATGGCGAACATATTAAGGATAAGCAGCAGAAGCAGCATGACGATGAAGGCAGTATGTATGGGGCCGTATTCCTTCACAAGCCGGACGTATCCGCCGTTATCCACATATGACACAGACTTATAGAAAATCGGAAATATACCTATGCTGAGTACAGACAGATATATCAGCGTCATGATGACTATCAGTGCAATCGAGAAGGTCTTCCTGTATGAGATATTACACAGGTTCAGTACACTTAACAGAACAAAAAGCAGGAGATAACAGCCTCCCAGATACGATATCTTAAGGGCAAAAACGGCTGCTTCAAGACTCTGTGCCTCCGCAAGCTTAAGATAGCCCAACAGGGCGATGGGTATTATCGTAAAGACCAACGTATAGTGCACACTGAAGTGCTTATGCCACATCGCCGCATATACGATGGTCAGTACGATAGATATTAAGAACAGAGCAGTATAGTAATATATCTCCATTGTCATAAGTATGCTCCCCTTCCCCTGTGGTATATATCTTTTATATCATATTATAAGCCATATACGCAATATTAAGAGATTTATAGAGCAGGAAACGTGGGCACACAGGAGATAATACTTACATGATCATACATTGAGCCATCAGTCCTTCGTATTAACCAGTGATTCACCGATGACTCTGATCAGGGCGAATAATACACCCGATACTGCCCAGATGATCCATGTCATGTCCCAGCGGTTGGTGATAAAGCTGACAGCTAAGTAGAGCACTGTGATAAAAAGCCAGTATATCCTGCTAAGCGGCTCAAGCCTTCTATTCTTCTTCTTATTCTCATTAGAGTAATCCTCCATCTGGAGCAATATCTTGTATGAGTTGTTGACACCACAGATTGCAATGAACATATATACTGCGCAGGCTACTGCCAAAAGCAACAGACAGACCATAGCTACGATCACTACACTCGGAGCCTGCAACACACTTGTGATGACAAGCGGAACACAACCCAGCACACATAGCATCACTCCTATGGTAAGAGCCCTTGAATTATATACTTCGGAAGCAGCAAGTCTCTCCTTAGCCATTCCGTCTACGCCGTATTCCGTGTCAAAAGCTTCCTGCTCTAAGAACTCGTATTTCTTAAGCTTACCTCCTTCGGATATGAAGAGCCATACCGCGATACCTATATGAGAAAATAACGCCAGGAGACCGATTGCTGCCACTACATTCTCTGAAGTACTGAGGATATTCGCACTCTTAAGTCCTGCAAGCAGTATAAGAAGCACCGGACAGGTAATGCATAAGAATACACCCAACGCTACCTTGGGAAGAACCATCTTCCTTAAGGAGATATACTCGGACGCTTCCTCCATAGTTACTCTTCTTAACGGGGAGTAACTGTCATTCTTCTCATAATACGGAGTTATCTCATTCTGAGCGGACTCCATCTCTTCTTTTAACAGGTAATCCGTGCTTACTCCGAATACCTCAGCCAGCTTGATGATCTTCTGAATATCCGGTATACTCTGTGCACTCTCCCATTTGGATACCGACTGTCTTGACACATCGAGCATATCCGCAAGCTCCTCCTGAGACCAGCCGTTTTTCTTTCTTTCATTGATTATTTTATCTGCTAAGATCATTTTCAATCCTTTCCGAAACCATATCCCCTATTTATCGGGTCATGTCAGCTTCTTCAAACACCTTTCTGCTACGTTGTTCGAACAACCTGACAGTACAATTTTTGACGGTTGCATTCCATAAAGTGTACCTTTCAATCTGTCAACCGTCGGTTGCAGATGCCGGTTTTCCGGTTGCTTTCGAGTTTTATTACTTAGTCTGGATCACATTGGCAGTGTATATATACGTTTTATTTTTTTACAGTATACCCGAAGCTGCCAAGCTTATCACCGAGCCCAAAATACTCGCCGTGCGAGTATGCCATGAGTCCGGCATTATCCAGCCTGAATGAACCGTTTTCATCCATATACTTATCATCCACCGTTACTCCGACCACTGTAGCTATGAACATATCATGGCTTCCCAGATGCTTGACCTCTCCGACCCTGCAGTATATGTTCACCGGACTCTCAGCTATGGCCGGTGTCGGCATGTATTCCGATAAGTAGGGTGTTAGATTAAGCTTCTCGAACTTATCAACATCCCTCCCTGATCTTACTCCCGCATAATCACAGGCAGGTGTCAGCTCCTCTGTTACAAGATTAATGACAAATTCACCGGTGCTCTTAATGATATCATACGAATATCTTGAAGGTCTTACGGATATTGATACCATCGCCGGATCGGAGCATATTGTTCCTACCCATGCCAGTGTAATGATATTAGGCTTTTCTCCCTCTCTCCCACAGCTTACCATCACAGCCGGAAGCGGATATAGCATATTACCGGCCTTGAAACTGATCTTGCTCATTGATTCATCTCCTTCAGCTCTTATTCTCTTTCGATATACCTTCCGTAGAATTCGGACTTCTATATTATATCGGATATGTCAATCATTGTCATTTACCCTAATCTGCCGTGGTCTGCGTCTGCTGTTCTCATCTTCGTGCTCTACGATATGTGGGTTGTATTCTACGGGCTCTACGGATAGAATATGGGTATAAGATATCTTAATCAATCGGAATTCCGTAAGCTGCCTGCCGGGGTCGTACAAGGAGAAGACATTATGAATCAGGAACAAATAGGAACATTTATATCAGAATTACGCAAAGAACAGGGTATGACCCAAAAGGAGTTGGCCGATATAATCGGCGTATCCGATAAGACCATATCCAAATGGGAGACCTGCCGCGGCATTCCTGATATTAGTTATATGGAATCCCTATGTACCTCTCTTGGCATAACCATGAATGAGCTTATCAGCGGAGAAAGGCTCTCCGATGATGCTTATTCTTCTAAAGCGGAGGAAAATATCATGACTTTGATGAACGAAAATGCAGCAACAAAAAAGAGTACCACTATAGCAGCCATTATAGGAGCCATTCTCCTGATCGCGGCATTCGCCCTTATGATGACTGCCGGATACGGTTATGACATGCTCCACAGTATCCTGTTCTATCTCGACTTTCCGTCATTTATCATCCTTTCGATGATGTCATGCGGCTGTGTCCTTATATCAGGTAAAAGGGACCTTGCCGGCATTCTTAATATCTTAAGACATGTCTCTGTCCCAAGCGGTGTGATTGTATTCTTCATAACTATCGTAGTTATACTGGGCAATCTGGACACCCCTGAGACACTCGGTCCGAATCTTGCGGTAGCTATCCTGTCAATGATATATGCCACGATTGAATACCTTGTCGTAGTACTTATTCAAGCAAAAATTGGGCAGATCAACTGATCTGCCCTCTGCCGGTATTACTTACAAAAAGTAATAGTATTCATATTGGTGGAGAGATCGCACAATACCTATTCTCTTCGATATACACCTATAGTAGCTAAGGCAAATATCAGCGCAAATACATAGATAAAGCCCTCTGCCAATACCATCGAGCCGGATAATCTCTGTATAGTAACGAACACCCCATCCAATAGCGCATGTAAGATCACTGCAAGAATACATAAAGCAATCTTCTTATCCTTAACAGCACGGTATACGAGGTATGAAGCACATATATGAAAAGCTATCGCAGCTACCCTCTCAACTCCCATCCATAGGAAGGTTCCCGGTCCCGAAAGCCAGAGCGGTGAAAGCTGCTCGACCAACTGAGTCTGCACAGAGGGGTCAGCACCCTTAAGCAAAAGATCACCCTGTCCTATATTCAACATTATCGATACTACCACATTGGACACGCAGGTTAGTCCGACAAGAAGTATGCTTTCTACTCCGCCGTGGCCTATTCCGAACATTATCGCCTCTGTTTTATCGAGTTTCTTCTTCATAAACAGGCGCATGACTATGTATCTCCCTACTTCCTCAAACAGACCTGCAGCAAGGCCACCGTATATCGCATAAAAAGGAAGTTCCATAAAAGAATCCTGTCCCATGACCTTTATAACGATATTATGGACTATGGATTCAAGTATGAGCGCAAATACAACGAATGTTCCGGCTCCTTTTAATGCGGAGGATAGTCTTGCATCCTTCTTATTCTCCCAGAATAAACCTAAAAGCATGGGTATCCCAATGCTTAAAAGCAATGATACTATTATTGCTGCAATGTTGATCCACTGAACTCTGTATTGTGACAACTCCATTTTTTCCCTCTACTTATTTACGAACTTAACCGCCGTACCATAAGCTATTATCTCTGCTGCAGATTGCATTACAGCAGAAGAACCGTATCTGACTCCGACTATAGCATCTGCGCCGAGAGCCTCTGCTTCATCCACCATTCTCTTGGTCGCTATCTGTCTTGCTTCATTTAACATCTCGGTATAGCCGACTATCTCGCCTCCGACTATGGTCTTAAGTCCTGCCATAATGTCTCGACCGACATTCTTGGAATTAACGATCGTTCCTTTTACGATCCCGAGTACTTCAAAGTCCTGTCCCGGAATAGTTTCAATACTTACGAGCTTCATATGCTTCTCCTTTCTTAATCTCACCTATCCTCTGTAACAATGCTGCTAGTGTCATTAGTGCCAGTATTGACGGAATTGCAAGGATAAGGATCAACAACGGCTTGGGAATTGGATCATTGATCGAACCGATTATCGCTGCAACTATTATAAACAGCATAAGTGCAATAAAAAATGCTGCGGCAACAACCGCTCCCGTCATTGTCTTCTTACTGATATCATTCTTAGTAATATCCATAAATACCGCACCTCCTTTCTCAAGCTCCTTAAGTTCATCGAGGTATGAAGATGCATCGATCTTATCATATTCGGTCACTTCACTATTCAGTCTGTCACATAATCCGATCATCATCTGCGTATTGTCACGCTTAACTGATAACCTGTGCGACTGCTCTTCCATACATTCATTGAAAGAAAGCTTACTTTCTTCCATCTGCCTGATCTCTTCGATTGGAACATCGATCTTCCTTAACAACTTGATCTTAAGAAGACAGTCCACATCCTTTAATGAATAATCTCTGTAACCGTTCTCAGGATTCCTGTCGGGATTGAGTAATCCCTGATCTTCATAGAACCTGATATTCTTCTTGGTGATCCCTACCAGTTCTTCAACCTGATTGATCTTCATACAGTACCTCTTACTACATCGTTTGGCCATCCGATATATAAAAATTAGACCTTCCACAAGGTGGAAAGTCAATAGTTTTTAATAAAAAAAACAAAAAAGGATGTTGAATCAACAACATCCTTTCACCAAGACGGACAACAACTCCCCTGTCACTTTGTCTTTGCTTTTATCAACTCATAGAGATAAGCGGCGGTTCCGTTCACTCCGAGAAAACTTGAATCAATCATAACATCGTTATGCAAAATATCAGAGGGAAGATATTTCGCATATCGCATATGATAGGCATCCCTTGCCTGATCAACTTCCTGAATCATCTTTCGTGCACTCTCCGGACTCATATGGAGATTCTCAATACAGTTTTTCAGTCTTATATCATAAGGCGCATATATAAATATGCGGAAAAGATGCGGGTGATTGCGTAACACATAATCCGAACATCTTCCCACAACGATACAGCTCTCTCGATCTGCTATATGAGTGATGATCTTCCGTTGAACCTCGAAGATCTTATCCTGTGTCTCATTCGTTCCTTTTCCGAGCGGAAATTTCATGTTAAAAAATCCTGCTTTTGCGCTTTCCTCCTCAGAGCTAACGACCGAAACCGGCAGATTGGTCTCTTTTGCCACCTTATCAACAATGTCCCTGTCATAATATTCAATACTCAACAGTTTAGCCAGTTCTTTTGCTATCGGCCTTCCGAGACTACCGAACTGCCTGTTAATCGCAACAGCATAGTTATACATATTCTCTCCTTTCAGATCTTATCAAAAGCACGTTCAAATGCTGACAAAGTCTCATCAATAACACTATCCGTATGGGCGGTGCAAAGGTTATATCTGTTGCAGGGTTTATTATATATACCGTTCAACAAAAGTGCATAATCTATCCTCTTCCTCAGATCAAAATCCGACTTCGCCATATCTCTGTAGCTCTTGATATCATCCAGTTCCGTTATCCATATATTGAACATGGCACCGATTCCGGTCGTAATTACTTTGACACCATGCTCACTGAATATCTTCTTTATACCCTCCTTAAGACTCTCGGTACGTTTGATCAACGGGTCCAACTCGCTTTCCAAAATGCGGATTGTCTCCGTTCCAAGAGCCAGTATAAGAGGATGGCCGTTGTATGTGCCACTGTGATAAAGAATATCTGCAGCATTATTTTTCTTATTTCCGTTATCCAATATGTCTGATCCATTTGGAGAAGCAATATCCATGATATCCTTACGTCCCCCAAGAATTCCTACCGGGAATCCGGCGCCTATCACCTTACCTAAAGTAGTCAGGTCCGGTTTTATCCCATAATACCCCTGTGCTCCGGTCATGCCGACTCTGAATCCGGTCTTTACCTCATCAAAGATAAGGAGCATGCCCAGTTCGGTAGTCAATTGTCTTAATTCCTTCATAAACTCTTTAGTTGCCGGGATCGTTCCGCCGAACATCGGCTCCATTATCACGCCGGCTACTTCATGTTTATGTTTCATAAGGATAGTACGGCAGGATTCTATATCGTTGAAAGGTAAAAGGATCGTGTTTTCAAGCATTCCATCTGAGATTCCGGCAGATTCCGGAAGTCCGATCGGTTCTTTCTCATCACCGGCTTTGCTTATATCAGGATTGACACTTACAAGAACCTCATTATATCCTCCATGATAATGTCCCTCAAATTTAGCGATCTTGTATTTTCCGGTAAATGCATATGCTGTCCTGATTGACAAGAGTGTCGCTTCTGTTCCGGAATTAGTGTATCTTATAGATTCCAAAGACGGATAATACTTTTTTATCAGCTCTGCAAATTCCGCTTCTCCCTTATGCGGTGTCCCATATAGCATGGTTCCGTGTTCTATCAGATATTTATTCAATACTTCCTTTATTTCAGGTCTTTCATGCCCTAAAATGAGAGGACCGTAAGACAGAACATAATCTATATATTTATGATCATCCACATCTGTCAGATATGCCCCATGCCCAGCTTTCATAAATAAGGGAAAAGGTTCAAAAAATTTTACATTGGCCGATATCCCGCCGGGGATGTTGTTACAGGCCTTTTTCCAGGCTATTTCAGATCCCGGATTTGCCTCTTTATACTCTTTTATTAAGGAATATGTATTCATATCTCACCCCTCCTTTTTTTGCAGGTAGTGTCAATTCTGACACTCC
>DGII01000057.1 GCA_002393095.1 Lachnospiraceae bacterium UBA3826
TCTCCTTATTCTCCTTATTCTCCTTGTTTTCCTTGTTTTCCTTATTTTCCTTCTTTTCCGGCTTTACATCCTGCTCAAGTTCTATATCTTCCTTCTCAATGATCTCGAAGTCGCTGATATCCACTCCCTTATTATTCTTGTTGGCAGCGTCTTTTTCTTCCGCATACAATTCGCCCGGAGCATAGAACTGTGGACTGTTCTGCGGCTGTACATATTGTGGCTGCGCATATTGTGGCTGCCTGTGCTGCGGCTGTGCATACTGTGGCTGTCCGTACTGTGGCTGTGCATACTGCGGCTACCTGTACTGTGCACTCTGTGGCATAGCTGCATAGGGATCATCATATATTCCGTTCCTTGATGTATATCCCTGTTCCTGTTGAGAACCCTGTGGTACGTTTGCCATGGGATTGTCATATATTCCGTTACTCAACGTATATCCCTGTTCCTGTGCCTGTGCTACTCCCACATTGGGTTCCTGTACCTGTGCATTCACCGTGCCCTGCTCATAATCATGGTCGGACGTAGGCGGCATCATATAAAGGTCACTCTGTCTCCTTGCATTTTCCATACCCGGTTGCATATCGGGGCCGGACGTGGGTGGCATCATATAAAGCCCATTTTGTCCCCCTGCGTCCTCCATGCCCTGCTCACCCGGCACAGACGTATTGTCCATATTATCAAAGCCTTGCGGTATTACCTGCTCATTTGCAGACTCGTATAAAGACCTTACATCATTTTGAATATCACTATTCTCTGCCTCATTGGCATCATCATCTGCTGCAAGCACATCATTTTCGGGATTAAATATCAGCCCGCATGCCGTTAAGCTCATCTTGAAGCTCATGAAGCATCTGTTCATTTTCTTCATTTTGCTCATCAATGACATTATCTACCGCATCATTATTCTCTTCGCCAACAATACTCTGCCCATCTTCGTATCTTCCGCCGTCCATATTATTCTCCTGTCTGTATCTTTGTTAATAATTCCAATTACTGTTTTGTCGTTCCGCACATCTTTAGCCGATCTATATATATACAACACTGCTGTGACAAATCCACGGAGCATATTTTTCAGATTGACCGACTAACAAAAAGCGGAAAGGAACTCCCCTCCGCTCTTATCTCAAAAACCTAAAATGCCGGCTTGATCTCATAGAGTCCTCTTCCGTCACCCGGAATATAGCGAACCATCGTATCACCGATCCTGACCCATTCTCCAAGCTTAAGCCCCTGTTCATTGGCATCCATCCAGTGTGAATATATGGCACCCGCAAGGAGATCGCCGTTACGACAGACGGAATTAGTAAAGAATCGCAATACCTCATAGTCATAGTACGCTATAAGATCCACATTGCCTATGGCTCCTGATATCGCCTTTCTGTCACCGATTATTGATGTACCCACCATTAAAACCATCAGCTTATCCTAGCTTATGCTTTCCCTCCTTGTATAATGGTATAGTATATCCTCAACTGAATAATCGTCATCATGTTCGCCATCATCACTGTTATACCATAACCATTTTGAGATACTGTTAATAAACCAATCCTTATCCTTTAGAGACGTAATTATACTTCCGAAAGTCCCATAATCCTTAGGATTGCCGTTGCCATAATAACAATGTGTCCCGTCATTGAGAATCTCACCCGTAAAATCATGTTTTCTAAAAACTTTATCTATAGTTCCGTATATGCCGGATTCCGTGTATGAGCTTCCAACAGGAATAAGCTTTTCATCTACTTTAACTTCAAGCTTCAACATATGATCAATCTCCTCAATCCTGTTTGATACCGTTTATATCCTCATAAGCCTCCCGTTCAAGCGTTACTCCGGTTACTTGTGCCTGAATAAACGGATAATCCAATCTGGCATTGTTCCATGTAAATGCGATAGCTCCCACGACAATCCAGATGATACCAAATACGATGGTACCATAGGAAAAAGAATAATCACGTGAAAACTTTGCCAACCTGTTAATATTGTTCATTTTTCCTCCTTTTGAAGTGATGTTATTCCAGAATATCCTCAAGTGTCTTAAAAAGTATATCAGGCTCCACCGGCTTGCTTATGTGTGCATTAAGACCTGCCTGCAGCGAACGCTCCACATCCTCCTCGAAGGCATTGGCCGTAAGTGCTATTATGGGAATGGTCTGCGCATCCTCTCTGCCGGATGCTCTTATGGCTGAAGATGCTTCAAGTCCGTTAAGCTCAGGCATACGTATATCCATTAGCACAGCATCATAATAGCCTGCGGGATTGGACAGGTATTTATCCACTGCCACTCTTCCGTTCTCGGCATATTCAGTCTCTATCCCCCGCATCTTAAGCACCTTGATCATGATCTGCGCATTGATATCCACATCCTCTGCAAGAAGCACCCTCTTACCGCTAAGGTCTACCGGAGCCTTGGCATCATCCGACTGGCTGCTGCGCTTCTTAAGAGCGTTCTTGAATTCATCTATCACCTCATCCGTAAGCAACGGCTTAGATATGAAGCTGTCTACTCCTGCCTTAACAGCATCATCGAAGATATCCTCCCAATTATAAGAAGTAAGTATGATGATGGCTGATTCGTCCCCTATCTGTGAACGGATGACCTTGGTTGTCTCCACACCATCCATCCCGGGCATTCTCCAGTCGATTATGATAAGATCATACGGGTTCTTACCCTCGTGCTTTTCCTTTATCTTATCTACCGCTTCTTCACCTGACATGGCAAATTCTGCTGTGATACCCGCCTTTTTCAATACAAGGATCGCATGCTCGCAGGCTATTTTATCGTCATCGACCACAAGAACCGACATTTTCTCAGGGTCGATCTCTATATCGGCATTTTCACCTGAGGATACTTTCTCAGACTCAAGCAATGTCACTGTTACGGTGAATGTGGTTCCGACTCCCTTCTCACTCTCGACGCTTATATCACCGTTCATCATCTCTACGATACTCTTGGTGATAGCCATGCCAAGTCCGGAGCTTCCATACTTATTAACTGCGCTCGCATCCTCCTGACTGAAGGAATCAAATATCTTGGGAAGATACTCCCTGCTCATTCCGATTCCGTTATCGCGGATGACGAAGCGCATCGCTGATTTTCCATCAAAAGAGCCGGTCTTCTCCACAATGAAATCTATTCTTCCGCCCTGCGGAGTGAATTTCACGGCATTGCTCAATATATTGATAAGCACCTGCTTAAGCTTGGTACTGTCTCCTATGTAATATTCACCGATACTGCCTATCTTATGACAGTTAAATTCAAGTCCCTTCTCCATACACTGGCTGTTGATCAGGGTATTAACCTGCTCAATGAACATGCTAAAGGAGAATTCATCCTCCTTAAGCGTCATGCGTCCCGACTCAATACGAGACATATCAAGTATATCATTGATAAGCCCTAAGAGATGCTTGGCGGAGGAATCGATCTTTTTAAGATATTCCTTCGCATTATCGCTTAGTCCTTCCTCGTGTAATGCGAGATTATCAAGCCCTATTATGGCATTCATCGGAGTTCTTATCTCATGACTCATATTAGAGAGGAATATGGTCTTAGCCTTGCTGGCTTCCTCCGCTGTGGCAAGAGCATCGCTTAACGCCTGATTCTTAGCCATAGAATCCCTCATCTCTGTATCTATATCGGAGAAGCCTACTCCCACTGCATGAATGATATGGTCGGTTCTGTCCTCTGCACGCCTTACCGCAGCCATACGAAGCATCTCATAGCTTTCCACTCCGTCCCTTACGGTTAAGTATCTGCAGGCTATGATAGGCTCGGCATCAAGCCTTCTCCTGATTGAAGCCTTATCAATGAAGGCTTTGAAGGTATCTCTGTAGCCCTCGGCGACATATTTATCCGCATAGTCTCCGAAAGCCTTCTGGAAATCAAAATGCTCACCCTCATTGTAAAGCTTCCCGCTATCACTGTCATTACGGTAGCATATGGCTTCATCCGTATCAAGATTGACATAGTATACGCTGCTGTAGTCTGAGGCCATGGCTGTGATCATACTGTCCTGCTGAGTCCTCTGCTTCTCCTGTTCGAGAAGCTCCTCCTGCAAGGCAAGCTGTTCCTCAAGCTCCTGCTGCTTAACCCTGTTCTCGGTCTCCGACACCTCCTTTTCAAGTGTGAGCTTGGCAGACTGTCTTATGAGATTGATCATCACAAGAGCGATAATTATCAGTACAACTGCTGTGGCAACAGACTGTACGAAGCTTCTCCTTACTATACCTTCCGAGATTGAGCCTATCTGTTCACTTATGACGCTTTCTCGTATAAGATAAGTGATCATCCAGTCCGTGCCGCGTATCGGCGCATAATAGAGAGTTTCGCTGATGTTATTGTATGTAAAAGACACAACTCCCTTATTGCCCTTGGCAAAGTCGTCTTTGATATTGTCATAGGAATAACCTTTCTCATAGATCGCAGTCTCCATGGCTACCAAAAGGTTATCCTCACTCGCCAGACCTCCTAAGACCATATTGGTAAGGGAGGTTCCGTCCTTGGTATACATATTGCAGAATGTGGTATTATTATTATCCGATTGAAGAGATATACCGTCCAACATGACATCCATGTCAATTTCCATGAAGCATGTCACCAGATGACTATCATTAAAGGGCAGTCTGTCCAGAGGAATCGCCACTATCACCTTCTTGTTATTACTGTCCGGATTCTTAATGGATATCACCGGCTCAGAGAGTGAATCATATGCAAGCGCATACTGGTCTATGTCCGTCCTTGTCCCTCTGGATGTATATATAAGTCCATTCTCATCCACGAAAGCAAATTTATCGACATTATATAACTGCTTGATCCTTGTCTGATATGCCTGCAACGCTTCTATGCTTTCAAGATCGGATTTCTCAAGCATACCTATGGCGACATCCATATCATCAATATAATCATCCAGCTTGGATGCCACTACCTGTTCACGACGTTCAGCCAGTTCATCCAGATACAGAAGGCTCACATTCCTTACTGCAGTCTCAGTATCCACACTTGCGGTATGACCTGACCAATATGTTCCTGCTATTAGAATTGTGGCAACCAGTATCCCGCCAATTATGGCCACTGTCATCAGATTGCCTTTAAGTCCGTTTTTCACATTAATCTCCATTATTCACCAATAGTATGCCGCGATATCTGCCACTTATTAACAGCTTAATGGCAGAATGCGATAAAGCCCATGACCTATAGTATAATCTACCATAAATCACGGGCTTTTACAATTCCATGCTTTCAAAGCAGCATATGATATAACAGTCATGGGCTTTTTACAGTATCCCAAGGAAATTACCAAGCATAGTCTTACCCGAAGGTGTAAGTATGGATTCGGGATGGAACTGCAGACCGTATACGGGATATTCCTTATGCTCTACGGCCATGATCTCCCCCTCATCTGTTTTCGCAGTTACCTTAAGACATTCCGGCAAGGCATCGGGATCGGCGGCAAGTGAATGGTATCTGGCTACTTCAACCTTGCCAACAAGCCCCTTGAATAACTTGCAGCTTCCATCAAGCTCTATAACGGACTGCTTGCCGTGCATAAGCCTTGATGCATATGTGATCCTACCACCGTATGCCTCACATATGGCCTGATGTCCGAGACACACTCCAAGTATGGGTATCTTACCCGCAAAGTATCTTATTGCTTCTTCACACACTCCTGCATCCGCCGGTCTTCCGGGCCCCGGAGATATGATGATACATGAGGGAGCATAATCCTCTATCCCCCTGACACTCAACTCATCATTGCGTATTACCTTAATCTCATAGCCGTCACCTGACATAATGCCCGGATCGGCCATATGTCCGTCCGCAGTTCCCCATTTCTCCGTACAGATCTCTCCTATATACTGGTACAGATTGTATGAAAAGCTATCGTAGTTGTCTATTAATAAAATCCTGACTTTATCCTTAAATGTCGGCATATCCGCTCTCCTTTCATATGTGCCGCACAATATATCATACAGCTATGAATCCGCTTCTCCTGCCCTTTCAATGGCAGTCATGACGGCCTTCGCTTTATTAAGGCATTCCTCATACTCATTCTCCGGCACGGAATCTGCCACGATGCCGGCTCCCGAACGCACGAAGACTCTTCCGTTTTTCTTAAAGGCGATACGGATGGCTATGCAGGTGTCGAGATTACCCATGAAATCTATATATCCAATCGCTCCGCCGTATATTCCCCGCTTATTGTTCTCAAGCTCATTGATTATCTCACAGGCTCTTATCTTGGGCGCTCCTGAGAGTGTACCCGCCGGCAGGATGGAATCCACTGCATCAAGCTGCGTCAGTCCTTTCTTAAGGTTCCCTCGTACCGTTGAGCCTATATGCATCACATGGGAGAACCTTTCCACAGACATATACTTCTCCACCTCAACAGAGCCGAATTCGCTTATCCTTCCTATATCGTTGCGTCCGAGGTCTACAAGCATATTGTGTTCCGCTCTTTCCTTCTCATCAGCCAAAAGCTCCTTCTCAAGCGCCGCATCCTCTCTCTCATCCCGTCCTCGCCTCCTTGTACCTGCAAGCGGAAAGGTATGGAGTACATTATCATGCAGCTTGACCAAGGTCTCCGGAGAAGCTCCGGCCACCTCTATATCATCTCCTGAGAAATAGAACATATAGGGTGAAGGATTAATAGTTCTAAGCATCCTGTATGTATCAAAAAGTGAGCCTTCAAAATCCGCTTCAAGCCTGTTGCTTAGCACTACCTGAAAGATGTCACCTTCATATATGTACTTCTTGCCCTTCTTAACCATCTCACAGAATTCTTCCCGGTTGAATAAAGCCCTGTACCCGGATGTAAGCCGGCCCTTTGGTATATCCGCTTCCTTACCGTGCATTATGATATCCACTATGCTGTCAATATCCTTAAGCGCCTTATTATAATTATCCTCTATATAAGCCATATCAGGCTTATAGTCCCCGGTGCCTCTAAGAAGCGCCGTCTGCCTGTCGGCTATATTCACATTGGCTATCACCGCAATCTTCTGTCTTACATTATCAAAGGCTATCACCTTATCAAAAAGCATCAGATCCACATCCTTAAAATGCTCTTCATCCTTAGCATCCAGATTAAGACCGGGCTCACTGTACTTGATATAATCATATGCAAAGTATCCCACAAGCCCTCCCGTAAATGTCGGGAAGCCCGTAAGCTTCGGACTCTTATACTCCTTAATGATATCCTTGATATACTCTCCCGGATGCTTTATCTTAAGATCATCTATGACAGTTCCGTCATCCTTCGTAACAGTAAGCCGGCCGTCAAGGCAGGTTATGCACAGTCTCGGATTAAAGCCAAGGAAGGTATAGCGTCCCCAGTTCTTCTGATCCTCCACGCTCTCAAGTAAGAATACGTGATCGCTTACCGTCTTAAGCCTCTTAAGCACCTGTATGGGAGTACACATATCGGAGAATATCTCTCTCTGCACCGGTACATAATTATATTCATCTACATAATCCCTTATGTCAGCAAGGGACGGGGTATATCTCTCACTCATTAACAGTTACCTCTTAAGCTTTACCTAATATCTTATTCTTAAACTGATACTGATATTAATACTAATACATCAGGAATTTGATCTTGATATGAAATTATCCAGTGCTGCTATAGCCTCACCGCTGTCTATCAGTTCTGCAGCAAGCTTAACTCCCGCTTCGAAGGAATCCGCCTTATCTCCTATATAGAGAGCCGCGCCGGCATTCATAAGCACGGTATCACGCTTAGGTCCCTTAAGCTTACCCTCAAGGATCTCCCTTGTTATCTTAGCGTTCTCCGCAGGCGAAGCCCCCTTAAGATCCTCCGGAGTACATCTGTCAAATCCGAATTCCTCCGGTGTGATCTCATAATTGGTATATCTTCCGTTACCGAATTCACATATCTTGGTAGGGCCTACCGCTGTTATCTCATCAAGCTTCTCCTTACCGTATACTACCATTCCCTTCTCTACTCCAAGTTCATACAGAACCTGAGCAAGCGGCTCAACAAGCAGTTCATCATATACACCGAGTAACTGTCTCTTCGGATGTACGGGATTGGTAAGGGGCCCCAATATATTGAATACAGTCCTGAAGCCAAGCTCCTTACGGATGGCACCCACATACTTCATCGAGGTATGATACTTCTGTGCGAAGAAGAAGCAGAAGCCCGTCTCTTCAAGCAATCTGACACATGTGTCGGGATCAAGATTGATATTGGCTCCGAGTGCCTCAAGGCAGTCAGCCGTTCCTGACAGTGACGAAGCCGCCCTGTTGCCGTGCTTGGCAACCTTCATTCCTCCGGCAGCCGCTACAAAAGCGCTCGTTGTGGATATATTGAAGCTTCCTGCATTATCTCCGCCCGTTCCAACGATCTCGAATGTATCCATATCGCCTGCATCAACCTTAAGCGCATGCTCCCGCATTGCCTTGGCACAGCCCTTTATCTCTTCTATGGTCTCCGCCCTTGTGTTCTTGGTCGTAAGTGCAGCCAAGAATGCCGCATTCTGCGTAGGTGTGGTCTCACCGTTCATTATCTCGTTCATAACGGTATATGCCTCATCGAATGTGAGATCTCCTTTGTTTACGATTTTGACTATTGCTTCCTTGATCATATTCTTTCTCCTTTCGATCCTTTAATATTATTGTACCCTCTGTATGGTTATCATCGGCATATATCAATCATCCTGCTTCTACTGATATACCCGCTTAGATACAATGTAGCTTACTGTTACATATTCTATATATTCAGTTCTGCCTTGAATGAAGCTGCATAATCACGCGCTGCTTCAGGCATAAATTTCGCTTCTCTCATAAGATTGATAAAATGCGTTCCCACGATAGCCCCGTCTATATATTCCTTCATGGGCTTCACATCCTCTGCTGTACGTATACCGAAGCCCATCATTACGGGAATCCCGGATATTGACTTGACGCTCTTAAGGTATTCCACCACATCCTTATGGTATGTTCCGCCCTGTCCGGTGACACCCATTGCGGATACACAGTAGACAAAGCCTTTTGCATCTGTAAGTATCTTCTCTATCCTATCTGCCGATACGGGAGATACAAGCTGTATGAGTATGGTTGCCCCATCCCTGCCGCTTAAGGCTGCCTTAAGATCATCCTGCTCCTCATATGGCAAATCCGGCACTATAAGTCCGTCTACTCCAAGCCCGGCACATCTGTCTGCGAAAGCGCCAAGTCCGTAGTTAAGTATCGTATTGTAATACATCATGAATATTATAGGCTGTTCGCACCCTTCATCCCTTAGCTCTTTCATAAGGTCAAAGGTCTTGTTAAGACTTGCGCCTGCCTGTATAGCCTCGAAGCTTGCCTGCTGTATCACAGGTCCGTCAGCCGTAGGGTCGGAGAAGGGAATTCCCAGCTCTATCACATCTGTTATACCCTCCTGCGCCTTTATTATCTCCTTAGTGGTCTTCATATCGGGAAGTCCTGCCGTTATATATGTGATGAATGCCTTTTGCCCTGCCGCCTTAAGCTCATTCATCCTCGCTTCTATCCTGTTCACTGTCATGGTTTTCTCCTTATATAATCTCGAATATCGTATCCGTTCAAACGTTCATACACTCATACGTCCTTATGGTCTTGTCCTTAATTGAGATACCCCTTGCCTGCCAGATAATCCGATATGGTGTTGACATCCTTGTCACCTCTGCCCGATAAGCAGATTATCATGGATTGCTCCGGTGTCATCTCCTTAGCCTTCTTGAAAGCATATGCCACAGCATGAGCACTCTCTATAGCCGGTATTATCCCTTCCGTCTGCGTCAGTTCCATAAGTGCATCCATAGCCTCTGTATCAGTTATGGGTACGTATTTTGCCCTGCCGGTATCATGCAGATATGCATGCTCAGGTCCTACTCCCGGATAGTCAAGCCCTGCCGAGATTGAATGTGCCAGCTTGATATTACCGTCATCATCCTGCAGAAGATACGATCTTGTCCCATGAAGCACACCCGGTCTGCCTTTAGCCATTGAAGCCGCATGCTCTTCGGTATCTATGCCCTTACCGGCCGCTTCCACTCCTATAAGCTCTACACCCGGCTCATCTATGAAGTCAGCGAACATCCCTATGGAATTACTTCCACCTCCCACACATGCCATAACCACATCCGGAAGTCTGCCCTCTGCCTCCATATGCTGTACCTTGGCCTCCCTGCTTATTACTGACTGGAATTCCTTCACCATCTTGGGATATGGATAAGGTCCTATGGCGGAGCCGATTATATAGAAGGTGTCCTCCGCAGTTCTGGCCCATGTCCTTATGGCCTCGTTGGTTGCATCCTTAAGAGTATTGGAGCCCGACCTTACACTTACGACCTTAGCTCCAAGCATCTCCATTCTCATGACATTGAGAGCCTGACGCTTAACATCCTCTTCACCCATGTATACGGTACATTCCATGTCAAAAAGTGCCGCTCCCGTGGCTGTTGCCACTCCATGCTGTCCCGCGCCCGTCTCGGCGATCACCTTGGTCTTGCCCATACGCTTGGCAAGTAGTATCTGGCCGATCACATTGTTGATCTTATGCGCTCCGGTATGATTGAGATCCTCGCGCTTAAGGTATATCTTCGTACCGTATTTTTCCGACAGCCTCTCTGCGAAGTATAAGGGCGTCTCCCTGCCCACATACTGCTTAAGGTAATAATTGTACTTGGCTATGAACTGCGGATCGTGTATCGCCTCCTCGAATGCCCTGTCTATCTCATCGAGTACATTCATAAGTGATTCCGATACAAATTGTCCGCCGTATTCTCCGTAGTATGCTTTCTTATTCATATTCCTCCTCGGTATTAACCGCTCCTTTCTCCTTACATTGCTTTGCTACACTTCTGTATTCCTTAAGCTATGCCTTATGTCACTTGGTATTCAGGCTTCATTATCCCCTGACCGCAGCGACAAATGCCTTTATTTTGTCATTATCCTTGCCGTTATCACCCTCCACGCCGGAGCTTACATCCACTATATCCGGCTTGTATATCCTTATGCCTTCGGCTACATTACAGGGCTTAAGTCCCCCGGCTAAGATGAAGAGTCTCTCTTCTTTATATTTTTTATATTTTTTATATTTTTTATATTTTTTATCATGTTCGGCTTCTCCCGGTGGTGATTGTGCTCCCGCCTTAAGAAGCCTTTTGCTCTTTCTGTGCATGATTACATCCGTTATGCCGCCATGTTCTTTCCACTCAAAGGTCTTACCGCTTCCGAAGTCCTTGGCGTCAGCGACTATTCCCTCTATCTTAAATGCAAGTTCATCCGGCAGTCCGTCCAGAAATCCAAGCGTCCCTGTAAGCTCCTCTTCATCCTCTATATTGCAGGCATACCATATCGGGATTCTTGCTTCCCTTAAGACCTCAGCACTAAGCCCCTTATGCACCTGCAATATATCAAATCCCAGTCTCTCTGTCTCCTTGACAAGTTCTGTGTCAGGGCTTACGGTGACAGCCACTCTTTTAATCTTTTTATCTAAAGCCTTAAGCACATCCCTCGCTTCATCGGATGTGACATACCTTTTGCTCGGCTTATGGAATACGCACCCTGCATATTCAACTCCCGCTTCATTCAGATATTCCGCTTCTATCGGTGTTCTTATCCCGCATATCTTAATCTCAGTCATATCATAATTCCTTCCAATGCTTTGCAAGCTTTCTTGGATTCTCACTTTCCATGAATGCTCTGCCTATTAGGAATGCATCCACACCCGTATCCTTTAAGAACATGACATCTGCGTCACTTATGATCCCGCTCTCTGCGACATATATCTTATCATCCGGAATATACCTCTTAAGTCTCCTTGTATTCTCTATATCTATTGTGAAGTCCTTAAGGTTCCTGTTATTGACACCTATTATCCTCGGATCTGTCTTAAGTGCCCTCTCAATCTCCCTCTCATCATGTGTCTCAACAAGTACATCAAGCTTAAGCTCTCTTGCAAGGCTGTAAAACTCTCTCATCTGTACATCATCAAGGATCGCTGTTATAAGAAGTACCGCATCCGCTCCTATCACTTTGGCTTCATAGAACTGGTATTCATCTATCATGAAGTCCTTCCTTATGATGGGGAGTGTTGACTTCTTCCTTATCTCCTTAAGGTAATCCGTATTACCGAGGAAGTGGTCCTCTTCCGTCAGGCAGCTTATGGCATCGACCGAAGCATTGTACTCATCTATCCTCTCCATAAGGTCGATCTTCTCATTGATCTTACCAAGGCTCGGAGAAGCCTTCTTGAATTCGCCAATTATGGATATACCGTCCTTCTTAAGAGCATCATGGAAGCAATTCTCCCTTGCCTTCCCGGCATCCGACTTAAGATCATCCTCGGCAAGCCTTATCATCTCCTCCATGGGAATCCTGATCTTATGCTCCTTAAGCCTTATCTTCTTATCCTCAACTATCTTATCCAATATGGTTCCCGTGGTGTTCATGATTTCCCTTTCCTTCCTTACAGCGCGATGCCCATTCGCACTCCGCTTCGCTTCGTGCTCATGTCGCGCTGGCGCGCTATCGTCTGAAGCCAATATGCTCATATATACAAGCAAGCTTGTATCTGAGCATATTGGCTTCAGACGGCATCGCTTGTAAGAACGCGCAAAACAAAACCTGTCCCGGCAATAAGCTATCGCTTAATGCTGGGACAGGTTATTATCTTTAACATATACCTGCGGTGCCACCCGGCTTGACGTACATAACGCCCACTCACTCACACTCCGGTATGCCATCCGTATCAATTCTGTCTTAACTCTCTGAAGCATACCATCATATGCCGAACCGGTAACGGCGGTTCATCCCGTCTCACATACTCTGCATCATGCATTTCCGCTCGCCCTCGAAAGTCCATTCAGTCAGACATTCATTGTCACGATCTCACCATCCGCAACTCTCTCATAATGAAGAGGAATGACCTACTTCTCTTTCTCATCGGTTTAACGCTTTATCCAATTAAATAATTATATACCACACGTAAAAATATCTGTCAACAATTTTTTACTTGATTTTTACCCTCCGAAATGAACTCCTGCCGTATTCATCATATTCCCTGACCATCTCATATCGGCCTTCGGTGTTCGTCTTATCTTCCGCAGACTTATCTTTATATCTGTCCATGTAGGCCCGGATCTTTTCTATGGGAACGGGATAATCAAGCCTTGAAGCGATCTTCTCTGCCGAATATCCAAGCTCCGTAAGATGCCTTATGGCAGCTCCGCAGGCCACATCAAAGGTAAAATCCCGCAAAGCCTCGTTAAAGTACTTATTCTCACCATCCGAAGTCTTCTTACTCATACTGATCTACCAAGCCGGCACATTTTCCACACTGTCTACTTCAGACCGGCTATAAAGTCATTATATTCTTCTTCATTCGACGGAGGCATGATATCGCCCTCTGCAATCGCATCCGACAGCTTCATCACCGCATCATATACTTCATCCGGATACAGATGATGATCCTCGCTTATGCCTACGGCGCCGTCGGATATTCCCATATTGATCGAACGTCCGCCGATGATATCTCCTTCGATATACGCATCCGATATATCGCACACCGCTACATTCACATTCTTAAGAGCGCTGGTAAGCACATTATCCGGTGCCAGATATGACTGGTCCTTATCGACACCTATCACATATCTGTCCGCTTCCTTGGCTGCCTCTATCACGCCGAGACCGCTCTGTCCGGCTGCATGATATACTATGTCACAGCCGTCATCATACAGTTCGGCGGCAAGACTCTTTCCCTTCTCTTTATCCACGAAGGAATCTACATATACGGCAGTCGCTTCAATATCAGCTCCGTTCTCATTGGCCGCATAGGCAAGTCCTGCCTGGAAGCCGTACCAGAACTGGTCAATGACCTCATTGTCATAGCCTCCGACGAAGCCTACCTTATGCGTCTTACTCACATATCCGGCTATATATCCGGCTAAGAAGGATGACTCCTGTGCCCTGAAGACCACACATGTCATATTATCCGGTATATCATCATATACATAGTCTACTATAGCAAAGCTCTGTGTCGGGTTCTTGGAAGCAACCTCCATAAGCAGGTCTGCACAGTCATAGCCTATGCCCCAGCTTAATATGGCATTGTCATCAACAAGTGCCTGCATATTGCTCTCGAATTCCTCATCATCAGTGATACCCTCATAGAACTTGGTAGTGCACTTTCCCATTCCTTCAAGACGCTGTAAGCCTTCCCAAGCACTCTGATTGAAGGATTCATCCTCAATCCCGCCGACGCTTGTAACAAGCCCTATAAGCGGAAGTCCTGTCTCCGTATCACTTACAGTATCGGTCTTCTCTTCCTTATTGTCAGCATTATCCGCTTTATCAGCTTCAGGTGTCGTAACGGCAGAGTCTATAGCTTCCTCCATAATCTCAGCTACATCCGCCTTATCCGCTTCCCTGCCGGCTCCACAGGCTGTCAGTACAAGCATAGCCACTGTAAGTATCGATATCCCTGTTTTTTTACATATTCGTTCCATCTTCATATTGAGCCCTTGTATCCGCCATTTTACATCGGACACACACCTTTCTTTCGAAAAAGGCAATAGCCTGTATAAAAGCTATTGCCTGTTCAGTCACATTACTCCGTATATTAAATTACTTGACCACTCTTACCTTGATAACACCGTCTATGGTCTGAAGCCTGTCTATGAGTTCTTCACTTACCGCTGTCTCAATATCAAGCATTGTATAAGCATAATCGCCCTTAGACTTATTGGTCATATCCGAGATATTGATACCCATCTCACCGAATACTGCCGTGAATCTTGCGATCATATTGGCTATATTCTTATGGAATACTGCGATACGGCCTGCCTGTACACATACGCCCATGTCGCAGTTAGGGAAGTTCACTGAATTCTTGATATTACCGTTCTCAAGATAATCCCTCATCTCCTTAACTGCCATCTTAGCACAGTTATCCTCGGATTCCTCCGTAGAAGCACCCAGATGAGGCGTTACGATCACACCCTTCTTGCCTGCTGTTGTGGGATTGGGGAAGTCAGATACATATCTGCGTATCTTACCTGACTCTATTCCCTTAAGCACTGCCTCCTCATCGCAGAGAAGATCTCTTGCGAAATTAAGGATTATGACACCATCCTTCATCTTAGAGATGGCTTCGGCGTTAATGGTATTCTTAGTACTGTCCATAAGAGGTACATGTATTGTAATATAATCACACTGCTCATATATATCATCCACATTACGGACATGCTTGATCTCTCTGCTTAAGCTCCATGCCGCATCAACAGAGATATACGGATCGTATCCGTATACTTCCATCCCCATATGTACCGCAGCGTTGGCCACACGCACTCCTATAGCACCAAGACCTATGATACCAAGCTTTTTACCGCTTATCTCCGTACCTGCAAAGTTCTTCTTCTCCTTCTCGGCAACCTTGGCGATATCCGCATTACCGGCATTGCTCTTAACCCACTCTATTCCGCCGGCTACATCTCTTGCCGCAAGCAGCATACCTGCGAATACCAGTTCCTTGACACCGTTGGCATTGGCACCGGGTGTATTGAATACCACGATACCCTTATCCGCACACTTATCAAGGGGGATATTGTTGACACCGGCACCTGCTCTTGCTACACACAACAGCTTATCCGGTAATTCCATCTCATGCATTGATGCGCTTCTTACGAGTATTCCCTCAGCATCATTCACATCATCGGTCTTAGCATAGTTTTCATCGAATTTCTCAAGTCCCATCTGTGATATGGGATTGAGGCAGTGATACTTGAACATAATCTCCTCCAATATTACTTAAAGTATATTAAGAATTCTCTTCCTCGAACTTCTTCATGAATTCCACAAGCGCCTTAACGCCCTCAATGGGCATTGCATTATATATGCTGGCTCTCATACCGCCTACTGTCCTGTGACCCTTTAAGTTGACAAAGCCCGCCTCTGTAGCCTCCTTTACGAACTTTGCATCAAGCTCTTCATTGCCTGTTACGAAGGGAACGTTCATAAGCGACCTGTCTTCCTTGACTACGGTTCCCTTAAAGAGCTTGGACGAATCGAGGAAGTCATACAGGATCTTTGCCTTTTCCTCATTCTTCTTCTTCATGGCCTCAAGTCCGCCCTGCTTTAAAAGCCACTTGAATACCTTGCCGCAGATATATATCGTATAGCAGGGAGGCGTGTTGTAGAGCGAATCGGCATCCGCCTGAGTCTTCCACTTAAGCATGGTGGGAGTTCCGGGAAGTACATCATCCCTTATAAGGTCTTCCCTGATGATCGCGATAACACAGCCTGCGGGACCTACGTTCTTCTGAACACCGCCGTAGATAACCGCATACTTTGATACATCAACAGGCTCCGATAAGAAGCATGAGGATACATCTGCCACAAGATCCTTACCCTTGGTGTTGGGAAGCTCCTTAAATTTGGTGCCGTAAATAGTGTTGTTCTCACAGATATATACATAGTC
>DGII01000155.1 GCA_002393095.1 Lachnospiraceae bacterium UBA3826
ATCTGGGAAAATTCGGCGGAGCTTCGGTGCTTCTTAAGAGAGCTCCCGAAGGAACCGGTGTTATCGCAGGCGGCCCCGCACGTTCAGTGTGTGAGCTTGCAGGCATCAAGAATATACGTACCAAATCGCTGGGGTCAAACAACAAGCAGAATGTAGTATTGGCTACTATCGAAGCACTCAGCAGGCTTAAGACTCCTGAAGAGGTAGCACGTCTTCGCGGCAAGTCAATAGAAGAAGTAGTTGGTTAAGGAGGACGGATAAATGGCTGATAAGAAGATAAAGGTTACACTGGTCAGATCAACGATCGGTGCAATACCTAAACATAGGGCAACCGTTGCTGCGCTTGGTCTTAAGAAGACCGGCAGGAGCAACATTCTCCCTGACAATGACGCTGTAAGAGGAATGTGTAAGCAGGTATGTCATTTGGTCAAGGTAGAAGAAATATAATTAGAAGGAGGTGTCATAATGGAATTATCTAATTTGCAGCCTGCAGAGGGCTCTAAGCACAGTGATAATTTTAGAAGAGGTCGCGGACACGGCTCAGGCAACGGCAAGACAGCCGGCAAGGGTCATAAGGGTCAGAAGGCGCGTTCAGGCGCACCTAGGATCGGCTTCGAGGGTGGTCAGATGCCTTTGTACAGAAGACTTCCCAAGCGTGGCTTCACTAATCGCAATACAAAAGAGATCGTAGCGATCAATATAGGTGATCTTGAGAGATTCAGATCAGGCTCGAATGTAACAATAGAGAAGATGTTAGAGGTTGGTCTTATCAAGGATCAGGCAGACGGAGTAAAGATCTTAGGAAACGGAGAACTTACTAAGAAGCTCAATGTTAAGGCCAATGCTTTCAGCGCATCGGCTAAGGAGAAGATTGAGGCACTTGGTGGAACAGTAGAGGTGATCTAATGTTTACAACACTTAAGAATGCGTTCAAGATCAAAGAGATCAGGAATAAGCTGCTCTACACTCTGGGAATGCTCATTGTGATCCGTCTCGGCTCACAGTTGCCGGTTCCCGGTGTGGACAGGACTTATTTCGCAAGATGGTTCGCCGCACAGAGCGGAGATTCATTCAACTTCTTTGATGCTTTCACGGGCGGTTCCTTCCTGAACATGTCCGTATTCGCATTGAACATTACTCCTTATATCACATCTTCCATCATCATGCAGCTTATGACTATAGCTATTCCTAAGCTTGAGGAGATGCAGAAGGAAGGGGAGGACGGACGTAAGAAGATTGCGTCGATCACACGTTATGTGACAGTAGGCTTAGCTTTGATCGAGTCGACAGCCATGGCGATAGGCTTCGGAAGAAGCGGTCTGTTGGAACAGTTCAATGCTTTGAATGTGATCACCGTGATCACAGCTCTGACCGCAGGAAGTGCAGTGCTTATGTGGATAGGTGAGCGAATCACGGAAAACGGTGTGGGCAACGGTATATCCATAGTCCTCATCATCAACATTATCTCGCGTATACCGCAGGATATGGCAGGACTCTATGAGCAGTTCGTTAAGGGTAAAGCGATCGCACTTGCAGTACTCTCTGCAGTGATCATAATCGCTATAATCGCAGTAATGGTAGTGCTCGTTATCGTACTTAATGACGGTGAGCGCAGGATTCCCGTACAGTATGCGAAGAAGGTACAGGGACGCAGGATGGTAGGCGGCAACAGCACACATATCCCGCTTAAGATCAATACTGCAGGTGTTATCCCCATAATCTTCGCAAGCTCACTTATGGAGTTCCCGGTCATCATCTGTTCGTTGCTTAACGTAAATGCTACGGGAGTCGGAGCCGAGATACTTAAGGGCTTAAGCTCAAGCAACTGGTGCAGGATCAATACCATCAAGTATTCTTGGGGTCTTGTGCTCTATGTGGTGCTGGTACTTTTCTTCGCTTACTTCTATACATCCATCACCTTCAATCCTACGGAGGTGGCTGACAATATGAAGAAGAGCGGAGGATTCATTCCGGGCATCAGACCCGGTAAGCCTACGAGTGATTACTTAAGTAAGATCCTCAATTATATCATCTTCATCGGTGCTTGCGGACTTACGATAATAGGTATATTACCCTTTGTGTTCAACGGGTTGTTCAATGCAAGTGTCTCTTTTGGAGGCACGAGCCTTATCATCATCGTCAGCGTAATCTTAGAGACCATCAAGCAGGTGGAATCTCAGATGCTTGTAAGGAACTACAAGGGATTCTTAAATGATTGATAACGGAAGGCGTATGCTTTTCGAGGCTGGGCAAGACAGTGTCAA
Source organism: Lachnospiraceae bacterium UBA3826 (assembly GCA_002393095.1). Classification (GTDB taxonomy): domain Bacteria; phylum Bacillota; class Clostridia; order Lachnospirales; family Lachnospiraceae; genus Colinaster. The sequence continues at coordinate 2,265 of DGII01000155.1, forward strand.
AGCTGTCTTGTCCATTTCGGGGTTAATAAGGAAGATTCAGAACGGAGAATGATTATGAAGATAATAATGCTTGGTGCACCGGGTGCCGGTAAGGGTACTCAGGCCAAAATGATCGCAGAGAAGTACAAAATTCCCCATATATCAACAGGGGATATATTCAGAGCCAATATCAAGGAAGGAACAGAGCTTGGCAAGGAAGCCAAGAGCTATATGGATAAGGGAGCGCTGGTTCCTGATGAGCTTACGGTCAAGATATTACTTGACAGAGTAGCCAAGGATGACTGTAAGAACGGTTACGTGCTCGACGGCTTTCCGCGCACGATCCCTCAGGCAGAGGTCTTGGAGGAAGCGCTTAATAAGCTCGGAGATAAGGTGGACTACGCTATAGACGTGGATGTGCCGGATGAGAATATAGTCAGGCGTATGGGCGGAAGAAGAGCCTGTGTGACTTGCGGAGCCACATATCATATAGAGCATGTACCTCCGAAGCAGGAGGGCATCTGTGATAAGTGCGGAAGTGAGCTTATCTTAAGGGATGACGATAAGCCGGAGACAGTAAGCAAGAGACTTAAAGTATACCATGAGCAGACTCAGCCTCTCATTGACTTCTATACTAAGAAGGGCATCCTTAAGACGGTAGACGGAACAGTGGATATGATGGATGTATTCGCTGCCATAACAGACATCTTGGGTTAGGACGGAGGAGAAAATGGCGATTTCTATCAAATCGGAACGTGAGATACAGCTAATGCGTGAATCCTGCAAGCTGCTTGCCAAGGTTCATGATGAGATGGCTAAGATAATAAGACCGGGGATCTCAACATACGATATAGACAAACTCGGTGATTCGCTTATAAGAGGATTCGGGTGCGAGCCGAATTTCCTTAATTACAACGGTTTTCCCGCAAGTATCTGTGTATCGGTCAATGAAGAGGTGGTACACGGCATACCGAATAAGCACAGGATACTGCAGGAGGGTGATATAGTAAGTCTTGACTGTGGCCTGATATATAAGGGATATCACTCCGATGCGGCAAGGACATATGCGGTCGGTGAGGTAAGCCCTGAGATACAGCAGCTTATGGATGTTACGAAGCAGGCCTTTTTCGAAGGGATCAAATTCGCCAAGGCAGGCAATCATCTCTTCGACATATCCAATGCCATAGACGATTATGTGTCAGGCTACGGCTATGGAATAGTGAGAGAGCTTGTAGGACACGGTATCGGCACACATCTGCATGAGGACCCGCAGATACCGAACTTTAAGCAGAACAGAAGAGGGCCTAAGCTGCTTCCGGGAATGACACTTGCCATAGAGCCCATGATCAATCTAGGAAGAGCGGATGTAGAATGGCTTGATGATGACTGGACAGTAGTAGCCGAGGACGGACTTCCCTCAGCGCATTATGAGAATACGATACTCATAACGGAGGGTGAGCCGGAGATACTGACTATATTGTAAGAGATACACAGCCGTCATTAAGACACTGGGTTAAGCACAGGAATGGAGAGAAAATGTCTAAAAGTGATGTAATTGAGATTGAAGGTACAGTTGTAGAGAAGCTTCCCAACACCATGTTCAAGGTGGAGCTTGAGAACGGACATGTGGTTCTGGCACATATTAGCGGTAAGCTTCGTCAGAATTTCATAAGGATACTTCCCGGAGATAAGGTGACTTTAGAGATGAGTCCCTATGATCTGTCTAAGGGAAGGATAATCTGGCGAGATAAGTAAAAAAATTGTTTACAAAGCATATATGCTTTGATATAATGGTAAACGGACTTTTTATGGAACTAGGTAGAAAGGAGGTCTAAGATATGAAGGTTAGATCATCAGTTAAGCCGATTTGTGAAAAGTGCAAGATCATTAAGAGGAAGGGTTCTATCAGAGTTATCTGCGAGAATCCCAAGCATAAGCAGAGACAGGGTTGATATAGGTTGAATCATATTATATATGAAGAGATTCTATTGATACCGAGAATGCTATGTGAAGGCACATACACAGTATCGGACAAGGCCATAGAGGTCATATAGTGACCGGACGGCCGGGTAAGAGTTCCTTGCCCCAATCAATCAGAACAGAGTGCCGGCAGTATCGGACTGTCAGGCAAGAAGGAGGAAAAAATGGCTCGAATTGCAGGTGTAGACCTACCAAGAGACAAGAGAGTAGAGATCGGTCTTACATATATATATGGTATTGGCCGTGTAAGCTCTAACAAGATCATTGAGAAAGCTAAGGTTAACCCCGACACGCGCGTAAGGGATCTTACGGATGATGAGGTTAAGAAGATCAGCGAGATCATTGAGAATGAGTATATGGTAGAGGGTGATCTCCGCAGAGATGTTGCTCTTAATATCAAGAGACTTCAGGAGATCGGTTGCTACAGAGGAATCCGTCACAGACGCGGACTTCCCGTGCGCGGTCAGAAGACCAAGACCAATGCGCGTACACGTAAGGGTCCGAAGCGTACAGTAGCTAATAAGAAGAAGTAAGTAAGATTTTTCTTACTGTCAGGGACGAAACAGGCATTACGTCTGTGGAAGGTTGACATTGTCCCTCTATACGTGGTTCGTATAGGTCAATAGGAAGAAAGAGGTAATATAATGGCAGCAAAAGCAGTAAAAAAGGTAACAAAGAAGCGTGTCAGGAAGAATGTCGAGCACGGACAGGCACATATTCAGGCTTCATTCAACAACACCATCGTGACTCTCACAGACGATCAGGGTAACGCATTGAGCTGGGCAAGCGCAGGCGGACTTGGATTCAGAGGATCTAAGAAGTCTACACCTTATGCAGCACAGATGGCTGCAGAGACAGCTACCAAGGCAGCCTTGGTACACGGACTTAAGAAGGTCGATGTATTCGTTAAGGGTCCCGGTTCAGGACGTGAGGCAGCGATCAGAGCTTTACAGGCAGCAGGACTTCAGGTTGAATCTATTCGTGACGTAACTCCGGTTCCTCACAACGGATGCAGACCTCCCAAGCGTCGCAGAGTGTAATGTAAAGCTTATATAGTGTGATAAAGACATGGAGGAAGGCCGGCGATTCGCATATATGCGACTCACGCCAAGCGGAGAGCTTACGTGGGGCCACCGGAGGGCAGTGCCTTTCGGTACAGGCTGTAAACATAATTTAAAAAGGAGATTAAAATGGCAGTAGATCGTACACCGGTGCTTAAGAGATGCAGATCACTCGATCTTGATCCTGTATTCTTAGGCTATGATAAGAAATCTAACAGACAGAAGACACATGGTAATAAGAAGATGAGCGAATATGGCTTACAGCTTCGTGAGAAGCAGAAGGC
>DGII01000080.1 GCA_002393095.1 Lachnospiraceae bacterium UBA3826
CCACGTGGGTTCGAATCCCACCCCCTGCGTAAGGAAAAGGAGTCCGAATGGACTCCTTTTTCTTACGCATTAAGATAGTGGGATTCGAACGCTGAGGGAGATGGCGAAGCCATCGGAAGCAGACGCTCCGGTGAAGCGTCTGCGCCGAAGCCGGCCTGAAACAGGTCTGCAAGTACATCCATGTACTTGCTAACAGACCTACGACATCCATGTCTAAGGTGGCTATGCCGCCGGCGGGAATCCCCCCTGCTTAGCTTTTTGTTAGCTTATCAGATATAAGTATTAAAGTTGCATATTTACATTATTCCCGGAGGATTCTCTTACCGGACCGCTACTTACGGTGATTCCTTCAGATAATACATCCACCGATTCATAATCCGTATCAGCATCGTATTCGGCTATGTTGTTTTCATCAGACACATTATCGGTTGTATTGTCTTTATCTTTTCTCGTTACCTTATGATTTCCCTCTGACCTGTCAGCTTCTGCTGTATTCTGTTCAGATTCAGCAGCTTTTTTCAGTTCAGCACTTGCATCAGAGAGCGTGTTTAACTGCGAAGATGTTAAATCTTGGGCCTTTGATTCGAGATCAGCTAATTCTTCTTTTTTCTTGGTGGTATCTGCACCACGCGCTTCATCCAACTTGATCTCGGACTCCAGGATACCGGCCTTTCCTTCTACATCTGTCTTTACGGCTCCTTGTACTTTGGCTTGATTCATGGACATATCGGCCGAAATAATGGCTTGCATACTTGCGCTTGACATACCGGCACTGCTTTTCCTTGATTTTCCATGTTGACTGTTCCCGCCAAGCATATCGGTCATTGATGGAGCGTTCTTTTTCTGGCTTTCTTTTCGCTGTTCAATCTGATGCTGGCGAAGCTGATTCTGAAGGTCAGTGATCTGTTGCTGGATTTCCTGACGCTTCTTCATCTTTTCTTCCGGTGACATATCTTTATTATTACCCAGTTCCTGCAGTTGCTTCTGGGCATTTGCAATCTGATTCTGAATGTTCTTGCTAAAGGCATCTGTGTCTTTGCTCATTTCAATACGGAATGCCTGTGTTCCCGTGTTGTTTCCGCTTATTCCGTTGATATTCATACTATGACCTCCTTCCCATGCGGGAAACCGCTTTTCATCAGATACGATAGTCTATTCTTTTATAGTTTCCACAAACCGCTTGATTTTCCTCCAATTGCCTTAATTCTTCCTCTTTTGTCAAATCCGCAGAATCCGTCAATTGTATTGAATCCTCAGCCAGTTCTTCAATGTCTTCACATTCCTCGGCCAGTTCTTCCATCTGTTCTTTCATCTCATCCATAATTTCTGCCAGTATTCCATCGCCTGTATCGATTCCGGTTGCTTCTTCTATTATCTCTTCGCGAAGTTCTTCGGGAGTCTTTGGAGCCATTTCCTCTGCCGCCTCGGCAATCTTTTCGCCAAGTTCCTCTGCCTCATCGAAAACATGGAACATTTGTGAATGGTTATATTCTTTCTTAGCCGCTTCTATCTGCTCGTTATAACTCTCAAGCAAACCCAGTTTTCTCTGGATATCATCCAAGGAATGTGATTTCGTGTTCTTTAAGTTTTCTTTCTGCTTTTCAAAAAAAGCAATAGTGTCGTCCCTTTTTTGCTGTCTTTCCATTCTGTCGGCTGTTGCTTTGCTTCTGGGATTACTAAAAAGATTAAGTCCTTGTATTTGTATATTCATAGGCGTTCCCCACTACAACTTCGGTTTATTGACTGACACTTTCCGTACTGTTTGTGCTTTTTGAATTGTAATAGTCCTCAAACAGTTTATTAGCAGCATCTATCGTCTCCTTGCAGATTGACGGAAGTTCCCTCCCCCAAGTCTTCGTAGCCTGCTTAAAGCCCTTTTCCATGGCCTTTTGCATTTCCTTCATCTTGTCTACATCATCACCGGCCAAGGCCTGTGCAAAATCAAATAGCCTCTGAGATGTCTGCTTTACACCATAGTATCCGTCTTCTGATATGTCTTTTTGTGCCTGTGCTCTGGTAGCAGAGTCAACTTTGAAATTCCCGCCTGCAAGCTGTCGCCAGAGATCGTTGCCTGTTGCTTTTCCGTATGCGCCAACCTGTCCCTGAAGTGTTTTCTGGACTATTGCCATTAACTGATTACGCCGATCTTCTTCTGCGGCCTTTAACTGCTGTACGATGGCGGCTCTGTCAGTAGGAGACTTTTTTGCTATGTCATATGTGGCTTTATCCTTACTTTCCTCAGACTTCTTTTCGTATACTGCTCCCTGATCATCTGCCTTTATCGGGGGTGCCTGTTCATCTTTGTTTTTTTCAGGAACAGTCCTGTTTCTTGTCATGTTACCGTAATAGCCATAGTTGCCATAATCATTTGTTATACTCATATTCATCGTTTACCTCCTTACGATATGGTTTGTTAACATTTGTTAATCATTGAATCAAAAAAAATTATATTGCTATATCCATCACATTGCCAACATCCGTCTGCGGAACATCCTGCACCAGTACCGGCATATCAATGCATCCATCCAAGGTTAATGAAATGCCACTGTCGCAATTTGCTGAAATATCGGCTTTTCCTGCATTTTCCTTTTCCGATTGCAGACGATCAAATAAGGCCTTAAGATACTTTAAGTCTGCCTGTAATATATCTCTGGCTTCATCGGATCTGTGTTTTACCTTCAGTTGCTCCAGATCCTCCGGAGTCATGGATCCTGTCAGAACTTCGGCCAACTCATCCATTTCTTCATCCAATGTCATTGTTTCATCAAGCATTTGTAGCATTTCATCAGAACTCATCTCAAGTTTTTCCATGAGAGCCTCTAATTCTGCCTGCTCGAGCTCTTGAATCTCTTTGTCAGAATCAGTTTCTTCGGAATATGACTCAGAATCTATGACGATTTCATCTTGTCCATTGAGATTTCGCTCTGCAGTTTCCTCCATTCTTAGGTTCTTTTCTTTTTTCTGGCAAGCCCTTTGTACCATCTCGGCGTGAAGAATGGCTCTTAAGATTTCTTCCTCATCATAGTTCCCGGATTTGAGCTGTTTTTTTAACAGACCTATCTTTGATCTTATGCTGTTTGATACCTGCATTGCTTTCGTTGTTGTTTTTGCCTGTAAAACCTGTGAGGATATCTGCTTAAAGCTATACAACGGCGATTTCTTTTTCTTTCCGTTTGCTGATGCCTTCCTTGGCCTTGAAATGGAAATAGTTCCGACATGATTCCCGTTGAGATCATACAGCCTCTTACAACTATACTCCGTGCTTCCTCTTATCTTGACTTCCCATCCATACAATGAAACCACCTCCTTGTGTGTCTCAGTATTCTTTGATCAGTTATAGCCACATTATTATTCTGTTCCATGTATCTATGCCATTGTACTTTGGCGTTTTTATGATTCCGTTACTGGCTTTTACTGTTTCCGGTGATAGTATTCCTATATCACATCCCCCACCCATTCCGGGTATTTTATAGTATCCGCCGGTAGCAAAATATATATCGTTTATTTCATTTACAATATCCGGGCATTGACTCTTCAGTTCTTTGCAGTCGATATATATGTATTCGTCATCATATGAAGTCACGATAACCGAGTTGTTATCAATTGCTACAATATCCATTCTGTCCGTGCTGAAAACAGAAGAATAATCCATTGTACTGTATCTTGCATATGATACACTTTTTATCCCTGCGATCATGATTATCAGGGCAGAAAGCAATAAAACCGTGTTTAAGACAAGCTGTCTGTGATTGTAAGATCTGAAGGTTGTAATCTTTTCTATTCGCCTCCTAAGGGCTTTATAACTATCGTTTCGTAAAAAGAAAAAACCGCTTTCTATTTCGGGTATTTCATTACGATCAGTCAGCCTTCTTGCATTCTCAAATAACACCTTGCCATAATGAATTGAGTCTATTCCGCCTCTTTGAATGGTTACTGCATCACAAACATCCTCAAGGTCTCTTTTAAGGTATTTTTCCGAAAACTGTAGCAATATGTTAGGCCAAAGGAGGACCATGATCACTTCCCATAACAGTTGTATCCATAAATGGCCCAGAATGATGTGCGTTTCTTCGTGCTTTGCGATTACTTCTGCCTGATCCTTTTCTATTCGCTTGGGGATAACGATCACCGGCCTGATACATCCGACACAAAAGGATGAAATCTCCGCAGGGAACTGCCTTATATCATATTTCGAGGAAATGTATTTGCACTCCTCGAATTCTCTGATCTTCTTGAGGAGACCACTTCGCCTGTGAATGTAATATCCGGCGAGTACTATTCCGACAGAAATATATATAAGGCTGATCACTTGGTAACTGGCACATATGTCATACCACCAATAGAAAAGCCGGACACCGATCTTGCTTTCAAAATACAGATGAAGCTTCCCGCAGAATAAACAAGGGATCATCAATGCCCAGAGTGCAGCTTTTCCGAATACATATTTGGAAAAAGCGGTACTTCTGAGTATCAGGATGAATCCCAGTACTATAATGGATATGAGCGCACAGAAACCTAAAATGGTAGTGTAATATACCATTACAAATTGACAGAAGGTAAATAGATTATTAAAAAACTGTTGCACTCCCTGCATGATCATACCTCCGCTCGTCCGTGAGCCCGGTTTTTAGTGCTTCTTTGCATTCTTGATTATATCTTCAAGTTCTTTTATCTGTTCTTTTGAGAGCTTTCCGCTCTCGAGAAAGGCAAATGCCGCTCCAAGAGTATTACCGCCAAAGTAACTGTCCACAAATGCCTTGCTTTTTTCACGTCTGAGGGCGTCTCTACCCTTAACGGCCTTGTAATGATATACCCTGCTGTCATTGGGATCGACTGTATATGAAAGAAGGCCTTTCTTGCACAGACGGTTTATAAGTACACGTACCATACGTTGAGTCATGTTTGAAGATTTCGGAAGCCTGTCAGCGATCTCCGCCGAAGTAAGATCCACCTTGTCATCCCATAAAACCTCCATTATTAGCCATTCGCTTTCGCTTGGAAGCATTTCCTCTTTTGACATAGTTCCCTCCATGTTCATCCTTTATTACCTGTATAAAAGTGTGGTAGGTAATAGGCATAGAAACCCCTACACTCATATTATCGGATAACATATGTTAATTGTTAACCCCTGTTAATGATTTTTTTGATTTTTTTCTTTTCCGTCGTTCTGTTTGGGGAGAAAAGGGCTGAAAAATCCATACAACGCTGGTGTGTTTTGGCCCTTGACACCGATACGGATCGGTATATTGTAACCCAAATTTAAAACCGCCTCGAGGCGGTTTTGAGCCAAAATGGTACCATTTGGCGATGCTTGCTACTTTCGTATAGAGAATAAGAGCGCATTAAGTTCTACAAAGCGATTCATGGGGGTAAATCTTCCAAACTCAAGGCCTTTTGGCGGTTTGGTGTGCTATAATGTCTGTGTGAATAAAAAAGGGAGTATTTAGCCTAACGGGAGGGTAGTGTTTGGGTAAAAAGAAAAAGGAACACGTTGTGTTTGATCAGCTTGAACGGGTAAGGAAGCGTGTCAATATAGGTTTCTTTAACAGCAAAACGACTAAGGAGCAAAAGTCGGATGTTTACAACAAAAAAGGAAGGAAATAGCTGCGAAATGCAAATAATATGGGTTCCCCAGGGTTTTTCATGTTATAATAGAACTAGCCAAGATACATATAAAGTCTGTATTATAGTACATGTTTTTGAGGGATAATGATATGAATACAAGGATATACTCAGTAAATGAAATATCAGATATTCTATTGCCCATTATACGAAAGTATAATGCGAATAAGGCATTTCTCTTCGGATCATATGCAAGAAACGAGGCTGATAAGGATTCAGATATAGATGTTATGGTAGTAGGCGGACATCGATTTGAACCAACGGATATCTTCTGTATTGCAGATGATTTATATCGTGCGCTCCAAAAACAAGTAGATGTATATGAAGAGAGTGAAATTGATCATTCATCATCCTTCTATACCAGTATTATTCAAGAGGGGATTGAAATAGCATGAAGTATACAGATGAGCAGAGAATAGAGAAAATAGCTAGTTACACAAGCAAATTAGTTGAATATATCAAAGATAAAGGTATTACAAGGGAAGATGTTGAGGCCGATGAAACAATACAGTGGACAATAACGACTCCTCTGTATAATATCGGCGAGCATTCGTATTACCTAAGTGATGAATATCGGTCAAAGCATTCTGATATTCCCTGGTCTAAAATATCCGGACTCAGGCATCGATTGGTGCATAACTATGATGATACAAATTGGAACATAATTTGTGATATTATATTTGATGTTTTGCCGGAGTTTAATGAACAGATAAAGAATCTTTGAAATGACAATATATCATGCGTAGAGACTATAGATAGAGTTTGTAAGTAGAAGTGATAGAGAGTGATCGTGAAATGGTACGGTCATGGTACGGTGACAGTTCCGTCCTTTCTATTACTTGTTTTTTCGCAAGGGACTATCTTCGAATCCCACCCCCTGCGTCGAATAAAACAGGAGAATCCGAAAGGGTTCTCCTGTTTTATTCTATGCAGAAATATCGTAATTATATCAGCCTTATCCGTTCAACATCCCTGTGTGGATTGACCTCGGATAAGCCGACCTCGACTATCCTGCCCATGAAGGGTGTGAAGGAGTCGCGCATTTTAGCAAGTGCCCGCTGCATTTGTGCACTGTCAAGCCGCTTGGCAAGCGTTATGTGAGGCATCCAGTGATCCGTGGTGTAGTATCGGGCTATCGACACATCTGCGACACTTCCGTATATTTCCGTAAGCCGCTGCGACATATTCATAAGCTCTTCATTCGGCACCGGTGCTGCATACATTACATATGGAAAAAGCATCCCGACTGAGGCTATTATCACTTCACATGAGCGACTCGCCTCGGCGAACTGACGAAAGCCGGGTATTAGTACACCAACATCTCTTGCTTCAAGCATACACAGAGTCATATGCGGCGGAATATGATTATCCGTCATATATGCATTGCCGGTTATGCCTGCAATCTCTTCTATATGGTGCTTAAGTATGCTGCCTGTTGTATCGTCAAAATATCCTGTGATTAAGTACATATGAGTATTGTACCATATATGTCGTGTTTGTTCCTGTTCTGACAGATAATACTTTGCGTGTTCCATAACGCAGTTTGTTGGTTGCATGAGTATAAATGGGAGCATATAATCATTTTAACGGTGAGGAGTGTTGAGAATGAGAACGAGAGAAGAAGCGCTTGAATATGGATTATCTTTCCCGGATACTTATCAGGATGCGCCATTTCGAGATACCAATTGGCAGCTTGTCAGGTTCAAGGGTAATGATAAAGCTTTCCTGTGGACTTATGAGAGGGATGGCAATATTAATCTCAATGTCAAGGTGGAGCCGGACAAAGCATATTTCTGGCGGGATGTGTATGAGTCTGTAATTCCGGGCTATCATCAGAATAAGCAGCACTGGAACACCATTATTCTTGATGAAACCATACCGGATGAAGATGTGAAGATGATGATAGCGGAAAGCTATGACCTGATATCCGATAGCCCGACAAAGCGTATATACGATGCCGTGAAGAAAATACCATATGGCAGGGTGGCTACCTATGGTCAAATAGCTGAGCTTGCAGGTGATAAGAATATGGCTCGTGCTGTAGGTAATGCGCTGCATAAGAATCCCGATCCGGATAATATTCCATGCTTTCGTGTAGTAAACTCCAAGGGAGAACTTGCAGGGGAGTTTGTTTTTGGAGGACTCTGGGAGCAGAAAAGGATGCTTGAAGAAGAGGGGATAGAGGTTGTCTGTGGTAGAGTTGATCTTAAAAAATATCAATGGATAATATTTCACTAATCAGCAGGACATTTTTGTTTATCCGGATATGCTATAATATATACAACAAAGCAGAGGATTATAACGAACAAAGGAGCACTATGAAGATTTCAAAGAGGGTGATGGAATACGCCCGGAATAATTACAATGAGGTAAAGCATACGACACTTAACCCGGAGGGTCCGGGAGTCGTGAGGATACATCTGGTGCCGCCTAAGGTGACGGATGATGATATAGGACCATCTGTGGCTATAATCAACGGACAGGATATAATTCCCGTGGATGTATCATGGACGATCCTTCTGTCCGAATTCATAGATGAGGTCAATAAGTACAGCGGACGGGCTGTTACCGCTGCGGAGACGGAGCAGATCATGAAGGATACCTGCAAGCGTATGCGCAAGGTATATCCCTTCCTGCCGTCTAAGTATATCCGTGATGATATAGTGAATATAATGGAGATATTCAAGAAGGTGGCTTACAGAGAGCCCCTTAAGGAAGAGATACCGTATGTGAATATAGGGGAATATGCGCCATATATGCGTGCTCCTCACAGAATGGACCTTATGGTATCAGCGATGACTAAGGACGGGAAATGGCACTGCAATCTTAAGTGTATGCATTGCTACGCCGCAGGTCAGGAGCATTCTGAGGAGAAGGAGTTATCTACCGAAGAGTGGAAGAGGATCATTGATAAGCTTAAGGAGATATGTGTACCGCAGATCACTTTCACGGGCGGCGAGCCGACGATGAGGGATGACCTTATAGAACTCATAGAATACGGTCAGTGGTTCGTGACAAGGCTCAATACCAATGGCATCAGGCTCACCGAGGAATACTGCCATTCACTTAAGGCGGCATCCCTTGACAGCCTGCAGATAACATTCTATTCGCATGATAAGGAAGTGCATAATAAGCTTGTGGGTGCAGACGGGTACGAAAGTACATTAAAAGGCATTAAGAATGCTCTGTCACTCGGTATCAGCACAAGCATCAATACACCTCTGTGTACACTTAATGCGGACTATGTTAAGACACTTGAATTCCTGCACAGCCTCGGAGTCACATATGTGACCTGCTCAGGACTCATACCCGCCGGCAATGCGACCGGTGAAACTTCTGGAAGCCTTAAGCTTAGTAAGGATAAAATGAGCGAGATTTTGACTGATGCGGTCAACTATTGCTTTGATAATGACATGGAGATAAGCTTCACTTCTCCGGGCTGGGTGGATGCCTCATTATGTGATAAGCTTGGGATCGCCACTCCCACATGCGGAGCATGCTTAAGCAATATGGCCATAACTCCCGGCGGTAATGCAGTGCCCTGCCAGAGCTGGCTGTCTGATGATATCCTCGGCAATATGCTTAAGGATAACTGGACATCGATCTGGGACAGTGACAGATGCAGGGAAAGACGCGACTATTCGGCAGATATGACAGGATTGTGTCCCCTTGGGAAGGGTGGTGTCAGATGAATAAGATGATAAGTAAGACGCTTAAGCTTATAACAGGGCTTACGCTCACGATACTCATGGTAGCGGCGCTGTCAGGACTTAATAAGTCAGAGGCTTATGCCAAAGCCCTTGATGAGATACGGAATTATGAGATTACAGCAACGGTCAATGATGATGCGACTGTCACACTTACATATCATATAGAGTGGGAGGTGCTGGATTCTTCGTCGGAGGGTCCGCTTACATGGGTCAAGGTCGGTATCCCCAACAGACACTATTCGGATATGAAGGCTCTGACGGACAATATTAAGAAGATAGGATATATGTCATCCTCCGGGTCATACGCAAGGATCGTTCTGGACAAGTCCTACTATGCGGGCGATATAGTCACATTCGAGTTCAGTGTCATACAGGATTATCTGTATCAGATCAATAAGCTTGAGGATGGATATACGGTATATGCCTTCACGCCGGGGTGGTTCGATGATATAGAGGTGGATAACCTTACGATACGCTGGAGTGCGGACAAGGCTTACAGTTGGGAGCCGGACTGTTACATTGTTGACGGATATCTGCTCTATACTAAGACCGGTATGAGTCCGGGACAGAAGTATACCATTAAGGTGACATATCCTAACGATGCCTACGGATTCGACATGAGCAAGACCGTGAATAATGTTGAGGAAGAGGATGAAGATAGTTTTGACACCGAGCATCCCTTCTTATTCGGCATATTCTTCTTGATCGTACTGGCTATCATGGTAGGAGGACCGATACTTTCTATCATTGGAGTAGTGATGCTTGTAAACAGGGCAATCTATCTGGGTAAGGCGGCCTTCGGGATCAATACCGATAAGAAGATAACAAGAACCAAGATCACCTACTATGATTCCTGTCCAAGCTGCGGCTCGGTCAGGGAAGACGGCAAGACCAAATGTCCGTACTGCGGCCACAGCTATATCAAGAGCGAAGAAGTCGTCGAAGCCAAGGATATCGGACCTGTGAATGCTGCCAGGTACAGTAAGGAGGGCACTTTTAAGTATAATGATTCGCCTAATACCTATATGAAGGTGCACGTGGTGAATATCCCTCATGTACACAGCAGCAGTTCGGGATCGAGATCATCCCATCGCAGCTCATGTGCACACAGTTCATGTGCCTGCGCCTGTGCCTGCGCTTGTGCCTGCGCGGGAGGCGGCAGAGCAGGGTGTTCAACTAAGGATTTCTACAGGACTGACCTTAGACTTGAACTACTAAAAAGGAGCAGATAGATTATGAAAAAAAGGATATACAGAGCAAAAGCGGCACTTATCCCGCTATGCCTTGCGGCATCCCTGTCACTTGCAGGCTGTGAGACAAAGCCTGTCACAGAGCAGACGGAAGAAGTGACTGTATCACAGCAGGATGGGATAGATTACTCCTTAGAAGAGAATTGGGCCTACTATGCAGTTGGGGAGGATAAGGCTGCGGATCTGTTCCTGATCGCTCCATCGGTCGATACAGGGGATGCGTTCCTTATGTCTCTTAATGATGAAAAAACCAAAGGGAAATTCCTTGGAGCCTTGAACATGGAGCGTGGGATATACGAAGAGAATACGAGAATGTACGCTCCGTATTACAGGCAGGCCACGCTTAAGGTATATGGGTTTGATGCGGATGAGCGGGAGCAGTATATGCAGGAGGCATACAGAGATATATCAGATGCCTTCTCTTATTATCTTGATAATGAAAATGACGGAAGACCCATTGTACTTGCAGGCTTTTCCCAAGGCGCGGATATGTGCTACAGACTCCTTGAGGAATACTTTGGCGATAAGGAACTTGAAGAGAGGCTTGTAGCCGTATATGCCATAGGGTGGCCATGCAGCAGGGAAATGGCGGCAAAATACCCGCAGATCAAGCCGGCGCAGGGCGAGACCGATACCGGAGTTGTCATAAGCTTTGACTGCGAGGCGCCTGAGCTTGAGGAGACCTTCGTTACACCCAAGGGAAGTAAGAATCACACGATCAATCCTCTTAACTGGCGAACAGACCAAACCGCTGCAGCCAAAGAGGAAAACCCCGGCTCCTGCTTTACCGATTATAGCGGGAATATAAAATCCGAGGTTAAGGGACTCTGCGGGTGCTATATAGAAGAAGACAGGGGGATACTTAAGGTAACGGATATCAGTGCAGAGGAGTATCCTCCGATACTTGATCTGTTCCCTGAAGGAGCATATCACCTGTATGATTATCAGTTCTTCTTTAGAAGTCTTGAAGAGAATGTAAGGAAAAGAATCGAGGCTTTCATGGGCGGACCTGAGTATATAAGTGAGGGTGATGACAGTATATGCGAGATTACGGGCTACAGAGAGTATCCGGAGGATAAGAGGTCATATTTTCTTACCAAGGGAGACAGGGTAGCTGTTATCTCACCCTCTGCTCTGCCCGGCAGAGAACAGGTGGACGCTACCGTGGAGGGGCTTAAGGAATGGGGCTTTGATCCGGTGGAGGGTCAGCATGTATGTCAGGAGATAAGGACGCTTGACGAGCTTTTGGAGGATCTTAAGTGGGCTCTTGAGGATGATACTATAAAGGCGATATTCTGTGTCAGAGGAGGCTATGGAGCCTCTGAGGTCATGGATATCATCTCAGAGGATATGATAAGGAATGCCGCCAAACCTATCATCGGCTACAGCGATATAACAGTCTATCACTCAGCTTGGACATCAGCAGGCTATCCTTCGATACATGCCTGCATGAGCGGTGCATTCACTGATCTTCCGGATGACTGCAGAGAGGCCGAGCTTCAGATGATGCAGGGCCGCATTCCGGCCTATCGCATTGAGTCTAAGGAGGCAGGGGTTGACGGAAGCGCATCCGGTATTTTAATCGGTGGCAACCTCTCGACATTTACGGCAACTCTTAATACTGCATATGACTGTACACAGACAGATGAGCCCTATATCCTGTTTATAGAGGAGGTTGGGGAGAATATTCAGCATATACACAGATATCTGACTATCCTAAAGCACATGGGTGTCCTTGATAAAGCGGATGCTTTGATCTTTGGTGAATGGACAGAGCTTCCCGCAGACGGATCGGGCAATTTCGGCAAGGTCAGGGGTGGCAAATACGAATCGGTTGCCGATATGATCAGAAGGGAATTCCTTAAGGATACGGATATTCCCGTCGCCTTCGGATTCCCGGCAGGACATGGGGATGTGAATTATCCTCTGCTTATGGGCGAGAAGCTTTCTCTTGATGTTGTGGGTGAAAGGTATACAATGGAGTGGTTAGAGTGATACTGATGTGAGTGAGACTGATGTGAGTGTGACTGTTATGAATAACACAGACTAAGGAATAACGGAGATATAGGAAATAAAGGAATGAAGATTGCGGATTTGAGTAAGAGTGATATAAAGAAGAGAACGGCAATGTCGCTTTTCGGAGTGATAGTGTGTGCGATAAGTGTCGGAATATTCAAGATAGCGGCGTTAGGTGTGGACCCGTTCCAGTCATTTATGGCAG
>DGII01000129.1 GCA_002393095.1 Lachnospiraceae bacterium UBA3826
GCCGCCCATGCCGAGCTTATACAGATCTTCCTTCTCTACGCGCACATCCGCCAGCACCTTCGGCAGCACCAGATCGAAGATCGTACGTCTTGCATACATTACACAGCCGGGCAGTCCCATGATCGGAATACCGGCCTTCGTGTAAGCCAGCAGGAACATCGCCCCCGGCAGCACCGGCGCACCATACGATATTATATCCGCTCCCGTATCGGCTATGGCCTTCGGTGTCTTATCATCGGGATCTACACTCATTCCTCCGCTTACAAGCACCATCTCTGCACCTTTATCGACATAATCCTCTATTGCTTCAGTGATCATATCGCATTGATCCGGAAGAATTGTCTGTCCAATGACATTTATGTCATATTCCCCCAGCTTAGCCCTTAGCACCGGTCCGAAGGCATCCTTTATCCTGCCTGCTGCTACCTCATTACCCGTGGTAACTATAGCCGCACTCCCTATCCTGTAGGGCTGTATGTTAAGGATCGGTTCACCCATAGCGGCTTCCCTCGCCTTACGCAGCTTATCCTTCTCTATCACAAGCGGGATGATGCGTGTTCCCGCGATCACATCCCCCTCCTTCACCGGCATATCACCGTGAATAGTGGCTATCATCATTTCTCCGAGCATATTGACAGCCATAAGCCTGTCTCTGTCTATCTTAAGAAGACCGGCTGCTGCCGCCCGGATCGTTATCTTGCCCTCGGAAGGCTCGGAAGCACTGAAGCAGTCTCTATCACCCATGCATATCTCACGCAGTATCTCAGCCGCTTCATCCTCATGGAGCATATCTTCATTTTTCTCCCATATATACAGATTCTCCTTGCCTACAGAAAGTAGTATGGGAATATCCTCCTCCGTAACTATATGCCCTTTCTTGAACACGGGACCTTTCTTAACTCCCGGAATTATCTGCGTGATATCATGACAGAGCACGCAGCCCACGGCATCCTCGGTTTTGATCAGTTTCATGTATATCCTGCACTCCTTATATCCGGCAGTATCACCTGTATCACCTTTATTCCTCCGATACCGCCTGAATTTATCTCATATATCAAAATAATCCTTTATGCATAAGAAAATCTCCCTGACATCTGTAAGTCCGTATACCGGACAGCAGACACTCTTGGGAGATATACAGTCGGTTGCTATGCAGATAAGCGATGAAGGTTCACATACACTTTCGCTACAGATCTCTTCTCTTACGATCTCGACCTTGGGATAGGCTGATGACTTCATCCCTTCGATGATCACTACATCGGGTGCGGCAGCTACGCTCTCCATCACGGCAAGAAGCCTTCCTGCATCCGTCCTCTCACGATTGTACATAAGATAGCCCGTATCAGAGAAGACGGCTACAGCCGTTGCTCCCGCCTTCCTCACACGCTCACTGTCGCTTCCCGGTACGTCCGAGATCGTATCATGTCCATCATGCTTAATCACTCCAACCGACAGACCGTCTTTTATGAATTCATTGATAAGCTTCTCTATAAGCCCTGTCTTGCCGCTGTTACTGTATCCGCTCACGCAAAATACAAGAGGCTTAGCCGCCTCTCTTAACTCTGCCCTTGTATTGATATTCTTAACCGTCTTCCTGTCAAAGTCAGTATGCTCTAAGGAAATGTACTTCGTCCTTACACGGTTAAGTATCTCTCTTAATCTGTATCTGCCCTCACTTATAAGCTCTTCAATAACCGGCAGAACCTTTTTGGAGTATATTCCGCAAAGCGGGTGTATGTGCTCATCATCTGCTATCACATAACAGTCATAGTCCGAGCATATATATCCCGCCATATAATCTATAAGCTCTCTTGTGATAAAGGGCATATCCGCAGCACATATGAATACATAGTCCTCCGTCGCTGCAGCTATAACCTGTCTTATGCCCTCTATGGGACCTATGCCCGCATTCTCATCATACACAACAGGCAGACCCATATCATCATATGTGTTCTTCTGCCCTGCGGATATAATGACCTCGCCTAAGCCGCCAAGCTCTCTTTTAAGTCTGTCTATGATGCGCTCATTGTCTATCCTTACAAGCGCCTTATCCTGTCCCATCCGGCTGCTTTCGCCGCCTGAGAGTATACCTGCGGATATCCTTCGTTCTTCTTTCATCTTTCCTTTTCTGTCCTGTCTTATCTATTTCCGGTCTCTCTTGTCCTTCTTATCTTCACTCTGTCTCCGACACTTACATGACATCCTGCCGGTATATCAATATAGCAGTTGCATCTGTCCATATTACCGAATACAGATGACATATGCCTTGCATCCGGAAGATATACACTTCCCTCTCTTACATCTGCGCGGACAAAGCGCCTTAGCTTATTCACTTTATCATAAGGGTCAGCAAGTATCGCTTCCTCAGGCTCATATATGTAATGCTTACTGCCCATAAGCCCTGCGGCTATATAAGGAAAGTACAGATCGAAGTTGACCAGTGCCGCATACGGATTCCCCGAAAGAGACAGTATCACCTTACCCTTATATATACCTGCCATGGTAGGCGTACCGGGCTGTATGTTCACTCCGGCAAAAAGCCTCTCTATCCCCATCTGCTCATATACCTCAGGAATAAGATCTCTCTTGCCCACGGAGACTCCGCCTGTGGTGATCACCGCATCGGATATATCAAAAGCATGCGATAAGCTCCTCTTGATCTCATCAGTATCATCAGGACAGATCACAGTCTCGGATACGCTTAAAGCCTCACCCTTAACCGATGCGCACAGCATACTTAAGATGCTGTTATATATCTTACCCTTCGGCAGAGCTTCACCCGGACTTACAAGCTCACTTCCGGTTGAGATAAGCGCGATCCTTGCCGGTCTTCTTACCCTTATCTCTGACATGCCGAGAGATGCCGCAAGACCAAGACCTGTCCTTCCAAGCCTTGTTCCTGACTGTATCACTGTATCTCCGGCATCTGCCTCCTCACCTTTATGACAGTAATTCATATAAGGGCCCACAGCATTATATATAAGGACCTCCTCCTCGCCGTAGTCGGTATCCTCCTGCCTGACCACAGCGTCATAGCCGTCCGGTATCATGGCGCCTGTCATTACCCTGACTGCACTGCCCTTCTCATATATATAATCCCTGTTATCTCCCGCATACATCTGTCCTATGACCTTAAGCCTTACGGGAGTGTCTGCGCCTGCTGCCTTAATATCCTCTGCTCTTACCGCATATCCGTCCATGGCGGAACGGTTGAACGCAGGTACAGGCTTTATGGCCTTAATGTCTTCGGCATTGATCATCCCTGCTGCCTCGGCTAACGGTATGCGGATTTCATCCTTTATCATGCTTATTGAAGCTGAGATGGCTTCTATGGCCTGTTCTATCTCCATATCCTGTACTATCCTATATCATATCTTAGCTATATTGACCGCGCAAACCTTATATTCCGGTATCCTTGCGAAGTCATCAAGAGCCGCATTGGTAAGCTCATTAACGGGCGAATCCGGGAAATGGAACGGCATCCATGTCTCACCCTCCGATACCTTTCTTCCCACTCTGGCAGTGGCTGTTATGCTGCCTCGTCTGCTGCTTACGCTTATTTTCTCACCGTTATCTATACCAAGTCTCTCGGCATCCTTATGATTGACCTCTATGAAGCCCTCTCCTGATATATCCATAAGTCCCTCGGATCTGGATGTCATAGCTGCCGCATTATAGTGATACAGTATGCGTCCGGTCATGAGTATGAAAGGATATTCCTCATCCGGAAGCTCCTGTGACTCCTTATATACAGCAGGATACAGATAGGCTTTGCCTCGTACCGGGCCGCCTGCATGCATTATGGGCGTTCCGGGATGATCCTTACCCGTACACGGCCACTGTAAGCTCTCTCCGGCATCAAGTCTTGCATGTGATATACCTGCGAAGCTTGGTGTTACCGAGGCAATCTCATCCATGATCTCTGCCGGTGTAAGGTATGGTTGCTTATATCCCATGGCATTCATAAGGTCTGTGAGTATATCCGTATCAGGACGCATATTGCCCTTAAGTGTCACTGCCTTCCTGATACGCTGAACGCGCCTCTCCGTATTGCTGAATGTACCTTCCTTCTCCGCATAGCTTATTCCCGGAAGTATCACATCCGCATATTCGGCTGTCCTTGTCATGAACAGATCCTGTACCACGAAGAAGTCAAGACTTTTAAGCGCCTTGATTATATGATGTGTATCCGGATCAGATACCACCGGGTCCTCTCCGCATATATACAGTCCTTTGATCTTACCCTCTATGGCAGCCGGAAATACCTCCGTGGCCTTAAGTCCGGGATTAGGATTAAGTGCAACACCCCATGCCGCCTCGAATTTCTTCCTTACCTCTTCATTATCCACCTTCTGATATCCGGGATAATCCGTAGGCATGGCTCCCATATCACAGGCACCCTGCACATTATTCTGTCCTCTTAAGGGGTTCACGCCGCAGCCGCTTCTGCCTATCTTGCCGCACAGCACAGCCATATTGGACATGCTCATTACACCCTCCGTACCGGTAGAGTGCTCTGTTACACCCAGACAGTATATGATCGGAGCCTTCTTAGCCGTTGCATACATCCTAGCGGCTTCGATAAGCATATCGGGATCGATATGGCATATCTCTCCCACCCTTTCGGGAGTATAGTCCTTAACGATATTCTTAAGTTCTTCGTAGCCCTCCGCATACTTCTCTATATATTCATGATCTACAAGATCCTCTTTGATCATCACATGCATCATGCCGTTGGCAAAAGCCACATTGGTTCCGGGACGCAGCTTGATATGTATATCAGCCTGCCCGGACAGACCTATATCTCTTGGATCAACCACTATAAGCCTCGTTCCGTCTTTAACCGCGCGACGTATCTGCATACCCACAACGGGATGTGCTTCCTCAGGATTGGAGCCTACAAGCAATATGCAGTCAACATCATGTGTGATATCGTGTATGGGATTGGTCATGGCACCTGAGCCAAGTGTCCTGGCAAGTCCCGATACCGAAGCAGAATGACATACTCTTGCGCAGTTATCCGTATTATTGGTGCCAAAGCAGGTACGAACCATCTTCTGTACCATGTATATGTCTTCATTGGCTGACCTTGAGCATGCGAAGCCTGCCAGAGACTCACTTCCGTACTTTTCCTTAAGCTCCATGAATCTCTTCGCAGTATATTCTATCGCCTCTTCCCATGTGACCTTCCTGAATTCTCCTGTCTCTCTGTCCTTTATCAGAGGATCGGTGAGTCTGTCCTTAGCATGGACGAAGTCGAAGCTGCCCGATCTGCCCTTTACGCATAATCTGTGGTGGTTGGACGGCCCGTTAGCCGGCTCCACATTGACAATCTTATCATCCTTAACCACAAGGTAATACTGACAGCCCGTAGCGCAGTGTGGACATGTCGTGAGCACCTTTTTGACCTCCCAGTTCCTGTATGACTTCTCTCTCTTAAGAGTAAGTGCACCCGTAGGACACACACTGGCACAGTTGCCGCAGCTCTCACAGCCACTCTCCCTATAATCCTTGCCAAAGGGAGCGTCCACTATATGATATGTTCCCGACCTTGAGCTCTTAAGCGTACCATTGCAGGCTATGTTGTGACACACATTGATACAGCGCTGGCAGTGTATACACTTGCTGGGATCATAGCTTATGAAGGGATTGTCATCCTGAATGGGAAGCTTATTCTCTATCTTCACTCTTGATCCGATGTGATCCGCATGCCCGACATTATATCTGTTGCAGAGATTCTGCAGCTCGCATGTACCGTTGGCCGGACAGCTCATGCAGTCCTGATTATGATTGGAGAGTATGAGCTTTAGCATGGACACCCTGTGGCTTTCAAGCCTCTCCGATTCGGTGACAAGTTTCATGCCTTCCCTTGCCTTTGTCCTGCAGGCGGCATAGAGCTTGCCCGTATCCTCATCCTCTACCATGCACAGACGGCACATACCTATGTCGCTGACTCCCTCCATATAGCACAGTGTAGGTATATCTATCCCGTTCTTACGGGCTGCATCCAGAATTGTAGTATTCTCCTCGACCTCATAATTGACTTTGTTGATCGTGATATTTAGCATTCTCCGCGACCTCCTTCCATAACGCCGCAGCCGTAATGGTCACAACGCAGACATCTTCCCGACTCACGCATTGCTTCCTCATATGTCATCGGAAGCTCCACATGCTCGAAGTTTTTACGTCTTTCAAAAGGATCCTTCTCTTCTATCTCCGTGCGCCCGGTAGGTATACATGGATTGGGAAGAGCAGGTGGTATCTGCTCTTTGAATTCCACCTTATGATGATATCCCAAGTACTCATCTATATTGTATGCGGCGACCTGACCTGCCGCTATGGCATTGATGGCGGTTGAGGGACCTGTCACACAGTCCCCTCCGGAGAATACCCCGTCAGTATCCTCTACACGACAGTATTCATCTGCCACGATCCTTCCTCTGTTCACCGGAAGTCCTGCCTTTTCAAATGCTTCGGAATCACTTCTCTGTCCCACGCCGAATATCAGCATATCACACTTAAAGCGGTAGGGATATTTCTCCGAATGCTCCGTTGTAATAAGTCCCGCTTCGTTAAGCTCACCCACTATCTCCGGCTGCAGCCATACGGCGCTTACATCATTGGTCTCACTATCGGTCTCTATATTAAGGAAGCTTAGAAGAGTCCTGAATCTCACGCCCTCCTGCATGGCACAGGTGATTTCTTCGCTTAGTGCGGTATAATCATCCGGGTTCCTCGTGAATACATGCACGGTCTTGGCATTAAGCCTGACTGCAGTCCGCGCAGCATCCATGGCCACATTGCCTCCGCCTATAAGTACCACATTCTTATCCGTAAGATCCATATCCTCCCCGGCCGCAACCTTCTGAAGAAAGTCCGCAGCCGGTATGACATTGCCCGCATCGGCATTGTCCATAGGCATACGATTGCCTATCTGCGCGCCTATAGCGACATATATCGCATCATATCCCTGCCTGAGCTCTTCTACGGATACATCTCTTCCGATACGCATACCGGTCTTGACCTCTATATCTCCTGCATTAAGGATAGCAGTGATGTCCTGGTCAAGCTTGACCTTGGGAAGCCTGTACTCCGGTATCCCGTATCTGAGCATTCCGCCAAGCTTATCGTGCTCCTCATATACCACAACCTTATGTCCCATAAGCCCCAAGAAGTATGCTGCCGTAAGTCCCGAAGGTCCTCCGCCAACTATGGCGATCTTCCTGCCTGTGCTTACATTCTTGGCAGGTGTTGCGACCTTGTCTGCAGGTGCCTCATCTACGGCGTATTTCTTAAGCCCTCTTATATTGATGGGCTTATCTATAAGGGCTCTTCTGCACTTCTTCTCACAGGGATGCTCACATACCATGGCACAGGCAGTCGGGAAGGGATTCCTGTCCCTTATGACCTTGATGGCTCCCTCGTAATTGCCATCATGTATCATGGCTATATATCCCGGCACATCCACATGCGCAGGACAAAGCGTTACGCAGGGGATGGTCTGTGTGACATTCTCCACACAACGCCTGTTCCTTATATGGCTCTCATATTCGTCTGCGAAATTCGTCAAAGATTCAAGGATAAGCGTTGCTCCCACAACGCCTACCGCACAGTCTGCACTTGCGGCGATCATGCGGCACTTCTCCTCCATGAGCTTAAGAGTATCCTCCGTAGCATCTCCGTTAAGTATGCTCTTAAGATACCAGTCCACTTCTCCAAGACCGTCTCTGCAGGGTACACACTTACCGCAGGACTGATTCATCGATATCTGCAGAAGCGAACGATACAGTGCGAGCGGGCACATACCCGGCGGATAAGATGTCATTCTTGACCTGAACTTTTTGAGGACAATATCGATCCTGTCGTTCATATTGCCCCTCTTGGCTAATCTACGCATCCTCTACATACCTCCAATATCATCTACCTTTTTGATTCTATCTGCCAGTCTATCGGTGTAAGACCGTTTGCTTCCAAGAATTCGTTGCACTTACTGAAATGCTTACATCCGAAGAATCCTCTGTACGCCGACAGCGGCGACGGATGCACGCTCTTAAGTATAAGCTGCTTCGGATTATTAAGCATAGGAATCTTACTCTGTGCAGGAGAACCCCATAGCATATATACGACCGGCGCATCCTTCATATCCACAGCCCTTATTATGGCATCGGTGAACTGCTCCCAGCCATGGCCCTTGTGCGAGTTGGCTTCATGCGCCCTGACCGTGAGCACGGTATTAAGCATCAATACCCCCTGCGCCGCCCACTTAGTGAGATTGCCGTTATCGGGTATATAACACCCCAGATCATCATGAAGTTCCTTATATATATTCTGTAATGATGGTGGAATCTGTCTCTGTGATTCGGGCACCGAAAAGGATAGCCCATGAGCCTGATTCGGCTCATGATATGGGTCCTGCCCAAGTATAAGCACCTTGACCTCCTTAAGCGGAGTCAGGTGAAAGGCCGTGAATATCTCATCCGACGGAGGATATATGATCCTTGTCGAGTATTCATCCTTAACAAACTTGTATAATTCCCTATAGTAAGGCTTCTTACACTCCTCCTCAACTACGGGAAGCCAGTCATTGCTTATCTGCATACGATACCTTTACTTCTCATATAGTTCTTGACATCACTTATCTCAAGCTCCTTAAAGTGGAAAAGAGATGCTGCAAGCACTGCATCTGCATGACCTTTTGTCACAGCCTCGGCGAAGTGCTCCTTCTTACCGGCACCGCCGGATGCTATAACGGGGATACTCACGCTGTCAGCTACGGCTGCTGTAAGCTCCAGATCAAAGCCTGATTTCGTACCATCCTTATCCATGCTTGTGAGCAATATCTCACCTGCTCCGAGGCTCTCTGCCCTCTTGGCCCACTCCACGGCATCTATACCCGTATCCACTCTGCCGCCGTTAAGGTATATCGTCCATCTGCCGCCCGTATCGGCTGCCCGTGGGGTATCATTATCCGGTATATCCGTAACATCCCGGCCCGTATAGTTCTCTGCCGTGCGCTTGGCATCTATCGCCACCACCACACACTGACTCCCGAACTTGCCCGCTGCCTCCGATATAAGCTTCGGTCTCCTTATGGCAGCCGAATTGACCGCCACCTTATCCGCACCCTCTCTTAATA
>DGII01000119.1 GCA_002393095.1 Lachnospiraceae bacterium UBA3826
ATGATCTGTCCCTTTTCATCAAACATGAAGCTTACGCATCCCG
Source organism: Lachnospiraceae bacterium UBA3826 (assembly GCA_002393095.1). Classification (GTDB taxonomy): domain Bacteria; phylum Bacillota; class Clostridia; order Lachnospirales; family Lachnospiraceae; genus Colinaster. The sequence continues at coordinate 44 of DGII01000119.1, forward strand.
GAGTTCCTATACTTCCGCCGCCCTTGGTGAAGCAGTTGCGGACATTGGCTGCGGTACGGTTCTTATTATCCGTAAGTGTCTTGACTATAATGGCAGTACCGCTGGGGCCATAGCCTTCATAGGTGATATGCTCATAGCTTACATTGCCGGACTCACCGGCAGCCTTTTTGATACCTCTGTCAATAGTATCGTTGGGCATATTGTTGGCCTTGGCCTTCTGGATGACCTGTGCTAACTTAAAGTTATTGGCCGGATCGGGCCCGCCCTCTTTGACCGCAACAGCAAGCTCACGGCCTATCATGGTGAATATCTTGCCCTTGGCGGCATCATTTTTTTCTTTCTTGTGTTTGATATTAGCGAATTTTGAATGTCCAGACATTTTCTCTCTCCTTCTTATTCTTCAACATTATCCTTAACATTATCTTCGGTTTCCCTGTCACGGTCGCTTTCGACCTTTGTGACTAAGATCTGCCTTATCATATTATGATCAACCTCAAGTATCTTGAAATTGTAATCACCCAGCGTTATATCGAATCTTTCTTTTTTATCGGGTATCTTGCCCATCCGGGATATCATATATCCGTTAATCGTCTCGAAATCCTCAGTACCGAAGTCTATCCCGAATCTCTTCGTAAGCGCTTCAAGCTCCGTGATCCCGTCTATGATATACTTATCTTCGCCTCTTTCCACAATGCGCTCGTCATCCTCGTCATACTCATCGCTTAAGTTGCCGACGATCTCTTCAAGTATATCCTTCATCGCCACAAGTCCGGCAGTCTGACCGTATTCGTCGATAACTATAACCATCTGGAGATTGGTAGCCTGCATGGTATGGAAGAGGGAATCTATCTTGCGTGTCATGGGGATGAACCTTGCTTCCCTTAACAGTCCGTCGATGCTGTCCACTGATTTAAGATTCTTGCCCTTGATCTTGGAATACTTCATCGCATCCTTAAGATGCAATATGCCTATTATACGGTCTAAGTCCTCCTCGTATACGGGAAAGCGGCTGTGCCCCGAATCAAGCATATATGTCAGTGCATCATTAAGCCTTACGGAACCGTCTATTGCGGTAATATTGCTTCTGTCCGTCATTATGTCCTTGGCCTGCTTATCTCCGAATTCGAAGATGTTGTTGATCATCTCGGCTTCATTGTCTTCGATATAGCCACCGGCCGCGCTCTCGTTGACTATAGATATTATCTCCGCTTCGGCAGCATCAGAAAGCCCCTTTTTTCTGCCGATAAATCTGTATATCAGCACGCACAGGGCAATAATCGCATTATTGATCAATACCGTTATAAGTATAATCCCAAAAATCTTCATACAATCCCAATCAAGCTAATTATCCGTCAATTAATCTCATTCGTAAGGGTGAATGGCGGCATCATCGAAGAAATCCCTTGTATATCTCACTTCGCCGTTCATGGTATACACTCTGGGAACTCTCTTACCGATTATGCAGGCAAGCTCATAATTAAGCATTCCCGAAAGATCAGCCAGTTCCTCTAGTGTGATGGCTTCGTTCCCCGAACTTCCGATAAGCGTAACCTCATCACCCTCTTTAACGCCGGGGATATCCGTTATATCCACCATGAACTGGTCCATACATATGCGTCCTATGATGGGCGCTCTCTTACCGGCTATAAGTACACTTCCCTTACCCGATAAAAGTCTGGGATATCCGTCACCGTATCCGACAGGAATCGTTGCTATCACTGTCGGCCTTTTGGTAACGAAGGTTCCGCCGTAGCTTACGGCTGTATCCGGCGGAACTTTTTTAATAAAGGTTATATGCGAGACTAAGGACAGAAGGGGCTTAAGATTTAGCCTGTCATGGTCCACCTCGTCGCTTGGCCACAAGCCGTACATGATTATACCTGCCCGCACAAGCTTCTTATGAGCTTCCGGCATCTGCAGGATAGCCGCTGAATTGGCTATATGAACCATATTGAATTCATAATCAAGCTTATCCCTTACACAGTCGATAAAGGCGTTGAAGCGGTATAACTGCTCATATGCACTGTCAAGATTAGTCTCGTCGGCTCTTGCAAAATGTGAGAATATGCCTTCAACATTAATATTCTTATATGAAATCGCCTTTTTAACAAAAGCCACGCCCCGCTCATCGTACGGGATACCTATCCTGCTCATTCCCGTATCGACCTTGATATGTACCTTGGCGATAAGTCCGAGCCTTGAAGCGGTACTGTCGATCTCCTCAAGCATATCCTCCCTGAATACGGTAAGCCTCACATCCCTTATGATCATCTCCTCATATGAGCTTGGGAAGGAATACCCTATGATGATAACGGGCTTTCTTATCCCGTTATTGCGAAGCTGCATAGCCTCTTCCGCAGTTGCCACCCCATAACCGGATATTCTGTCTATCGGTTCAAGTTCCTTGGCAATCGGAAGCGCTCCGTGACCGTATCCGTCCGTCTTGATAACCGCAATAATGCCGGTGTCCGGCGGAATAAGCCCCGATATCTCCTCTATATTGGATTTAACCGCACCAAGCTCTATCTTGGCGCATACTCTGTCCAGATTAACTTTCATAGCCTATAAGCTTCTTATGCTTCACTTTTATTCTTGTCCATTATCACAGCGGCAGCGGCAACCTTAAGCTTCTCTTCCTTTTCCTGCTCTTTCTTCTTCTCCGCTTCCTTCTGTTCTTCCTTGATGGCCTTAAGCTTAAGTATCTTCTCCATGGGATTATACTTCATGTCGAACATATCCACCACATCCGGCCCGAATACATCATGCATATAGGAATACATCACACCGTTTTGTATCTCCATCTCCTGCTTGCGCACGACATTCTTCTTAAGCTCCACCCTTATACCGGATATCCAGTCCGCAAGCTCATCTATCTCTTTTTCATTCCTGTGCATCACATCATATATGAGTTCAGCGGTTATCTGCATGATATCGCGGTTTATCTCATCTATCTCCTTGGGGATGTCTCCAAGGTCTTCCTCGTGCTTCTGAAGCTTCTCGTTGCACTCCTCGATAAGCCTCTTGTTATCCTCGACCTTCTTGCTGCTGTCGGATTCATTATTATCCATAAGGACAACGATCTCGTCCATCATCTTCTTTTTGAGCTTCTTGATGTCCTTCATCTCTGTGGTGATCTTGCCCTGCCTTCTTAGCAGATCGTTAAGCTGCTCTTCAAGCTTCTTAACCTCACTTGGCTTCTCTATCATGGTCCATATCTTATGCCATTTATTATCAAGAGTCACAACAGGTATGTTGCCCGATGCAACAGCTCTCTTTAATCTGTCGTTATAATCACTCATAGGATATCTCCGATATTATAATCACTTATGACGCTTGCTGTACAGCATATAACTTAACTTCATAAGACTGTCGCTTAAGTGTACGTTCTCAACCACCACATCATCCGGAACATTAAGATCCGTATGAGCAAAATTCCATATTGCCTTGATACCGCATCTGACCACTCTGTCCGCAACCTCAAGTGCTCCCGTCTTGGGTATCGCTATTACGACGATATCTATATTATGCTTAATGATGAAGCTTTCGAGCTCTTCCATGGGCATAACCTTAAGGTCGCCGATCCTTCTGCCGATGAGAGCAGTATCCTTATCGAATATACCCTCGAATATGAAGCCCCTGTTCTCGTAATTGCTGTAATTGGTCAGCGCGCGTCCGAGATTGCCGGCTCCGACTATTATAAGCCTGTGAGCTTCGTTGAGACCGAGTATCTTGCCGATCTCGTCATACAGGTATTCAACATTATAGCCGTAACCCTGCTGACCGAAGCCGCCGAAATTATTAAAATCCTGCCTGA
>DGII01000047.1 GCA_002393095.1 Lachnospiraceae bacterium UBA3826
TACCCCACTGACCTGCGCCGGTCTCCGTGGTCACGCCCTTAAGACCCTGCTTCTTGGCATAATATGCCTGAGCGATCGCCGAATTGAGCTTATGCGATCCCGAGGTATTGTTACCCTCAAACTTATAATATATATGAGCGGGTGTATCCAGCTTCTTCTCCAGGCAATATGCTCTTACAAGAGGAGAAGGACGATACATCTTGTAGAAGTTCCTGATCTCTTCGGGAATCTCGATGAATCTAGAGGTATCATCAAGTTCCTGCTCTGCAAGCTCTTCGCAGAATATCCCGGACAGTTCCTCCTTGGTCACGGGCTTAAGCGTTCCCGGATTCAATATCGGTGCCGGCTTCTTCTTCATATCGCCGCGGACATTGTACCATTCCTTCGGCATCTCATTCTCTTCAAGGTATATCTTGTAAGGTATCTCGCTCATTTTTCTCTCCATTTCCTTTTAATCTTAACTCTGTCTCTATGTTTGTATGTTATGTCTGTATGTTGTGTCTTATCCTTCTTTGACCCATGCAGCCGTCACCGGTTCATACCGGCTCACTTTGATATGATACCACAACAAAGTCATATCTTCTATGATTATTATCGTGCTCTTTGCGCAGCTTATTCTGCCGCCTTGCCGCAGACGCATGTCATGGCTCGTCCGCATCGCTCATTCCGTCAGACATCCTCTATCGATACCAGAGTCAGTCCCTTTGCGGGTGCTGTCTCGCATGCTCTGGTCCTGTCGCGGGCTTCCAGTATCCCGCTGACATCTTCGGGAGCGATCTTACCCTGCCCCACCGTCACGAGCGTACCGGCTATTATTCTCACCATATTATATAAGAAGCCATAGCCTCTGACTCTGATGACCAGTTCGCCTGCTGCCGCACTTTCTTCCACATCTATGGATATGATCTCCCTTGTCTTATCCTCTACCTGACTTGCCGCAGCACAGAAGCTTGTGAAGTCATGCTCACCCACAAGGTATTCAGCCGCCGCTCTCATCGCCTCAAGGTCAAGTTCTCCCCATACATGCCACGCATACCTCAGCATAAGAGGATTTTCTATCCTCCCCCTGTCTATCCTGTATTCATATGTCTTGACAGTTCTGACTTTTCTCGGGTGCCATGAAGCTGACACCTCTGTCGATGACATGACACGGATGTCATCCGGCAGGAAGGTATTGATAGCCGGACCAAAGCGCTCCGCAGGTATACTGCTTTCCGTGTCGAACACCGCCCTGTTACCAAGCCCGTGTACTCCTGAATCTGTCCGTGATGCCCCTATGACCTCAGTGACCGAACCGGTCAATTCGCTTATGGCTCTGTTAAGCTCGCCCTCTATTGTGGATCCATTATCCTGTAGCTGCCATCCGTGATAGTCCGTTCCGTCATATGCAACTGTCAGTAATATACGCCTCATGCCTATTCACTCCCTGCGCCCTGCGTCATATCCTCCGCCTCGTTCGCATCCGGGCTTACATAGGCAGTCACACCGGGGCTTACCGATACACTTATCTGTTCATCCGGGTGCTTGGCAGCATAGTCCGCAAGGGTCTCACTCCTGCCGAGATATCTCGCCATAAGTGCCACCATCACTATTATAGCTGCTATTGCTATTATTCCTTTTATAAGCTTATCATCCGGTTTTCTCAAAGTGACCTCCATGTCCGCCGCAGTATCTTAGATGCCTTCTAAGAATCGTCGAATAACCTTTAGCACAATACTCTTATAAGTATCGCCGCCGTTATCAGTATCACCAAAACAGCATATCCCACATAGTCTCTTAATTCATAGTGAAGCGGCTTCATCTTCGTCCTGTGCTCACCGCCTCTGTAGCATCTTGCCTCCATAGCAAGCGCCAGATCACCCGCTCTTCTGAAGGCCGATACGAACAACGGTACAAGAAGCGGTACAAGGCTTTTAGCTCTCTCTATCAGATTGCCTTCGTCAAAGCATGCTCCTCTTGCCATCTGCGCCTTCATGATCTTATCCGTCTCATCCATAAGTATCGGGATGAATCTGAGAGCTATAGACATCATCATAGCCACCTCATGCACCGGGGCATGCAATACCTTAAGAGGACTTAACAGACTCTCCAAGCCATCTGTCAATCCGTTGGGCGTGGTTGTCAGTGTCATGATATTCGACCCCATTATCAGATAGACAAGCCTTATAGCCATTGTTACGGCGATATACAGACCCTCCCTGGTGATCTTAAGCTTCCATACGCTGTATAACACCTCTCCCGGAGTCATAAAGAGATTGAAGAACACGGTAATGGCGATTAAGAGCGCAATGGACTTCATTCCCCTTAGCATGAACTTAACCGGAACCTCTGACAGAACTATCACTGTCACAAGGAACACAGTTGCAAGCAGGTATCCCCACACATTACCGGCCATAAAAAGTGCCGCTATATATATAATTGTACCGGTCAGCTTGACTCTGGGGTCCATCCTGTGCAGAACCGAGTCAGCCTGATAATACTGACCGAGTGTGATCCTTTCCTTCATATCGTTCCTTTATGGCCTAAGTGCCTGTTCTATCTCATCCGCAGCCTCGGATACGGTAATCACATCATCCTTAACCGGTAATCCGAGACTCCTCAGCTTTCTCATAACATATGTGACCATTGGAGCTGACAGTCCCATCTCTTCAAGCTCCTCCACGTGTCTGAAGACATTGGCGGGCGTATCATTGTATTCTATACAGCCCTTATTCATCACGATTATACGGTCCACGAACCTTGCCACATCCTCCATACTGTGACTTACAAGGACTATGGTTATTCTCCTGCTCTCATGTAAGAGCTTTATCTGCTTAAGTATCTCGTCTCTTCCGCCCGGATCAAGTCCGGCCGTAGGCTCATCAAGTATCAGTATCTCCGGCTGCATGGCGAGTACTCCCGCTATGGCCACTCTCCTCTTCTGTCCTCCCGAAAGCTCAAAGGGTGAGAGCTTCCACAGGCTCTCATCCACACCTGTCAGCCTAAGCGCATCCTCCGCCCTCTTCTTGATCTCCTCAGGCGGCAGCTTCATATTCTTAGGGCCAAAGCAAACATCATCATAGACACTTACCTCAAAAAGCTGATGCTCCGGATACTGGAATACAAGCCCGACCTTACTCCTAAGCTCTCTTAAGTTCATATCCTTATCCCTAACCGGTACGCCGTTATAGAGCACCTCGCCCCTGGTAGGGCTCATAAGTCCGTTCATATGCTGTACAAGAGTTGATTTACCCGAACCTGTATGACCGATAAGAGCATAGAATACTCCCTCCTTAATCTCAAGGTTGATATCCTTAAGCGCATTTACCGGGATATTGCTGTCCGCGTCATATATATAGCTTACATCTTTGAATTCCAATGACATAATCAATACCTTGTGTTGACTATCTTAGTCAACTACTATATCTGTTAGTTCCCTTCCCATATTGCCATTATCGCATCCGTCAGCTCCTCTAAGGTCAGTATCCCCCTTGGGATATCGAAGCCTCTTTTTATAAGCTCATCTCCAAGAGCCGTCACCTGTGGCAGATCCAGCTTAAGACCTTTAAGCTCATCTCCCTTTGCGAAGACCTCCTTGGGCGTACCGGAAAGCACAACCCTGCCCTTATCCATAACAAAGACTCTGTCCGCATATATGACTTCTTCCATATAGTGTGTGATCAGGATGATTGTGATCTTCTCCACATCATTAAGGGCTCTGGCGGCTCGTATTACCTCTCTCCTGCCGCTTGGGTCCAGCATGGCTGTAGGTTCATCGAAGACTATACACTTGGGATGCATGGCTATGACACCTGCTATGGACACCCTCTGCTTCTGTCCTCCGGAGAGCTTGTTAGGCGAATGCTTACGGTACTCCCACATTCCCACGGTCTTAAGGGATTCCTCTACTCTCTCCCATATCTCCTTGGTCGGCATTCCTATATTCTCCGGTCCGAAGCCTACGTCCTCTTCCACGACCTGTCCGATTATCTGATTATCCGGATTCTGGA
>DGII01000068.1 GCA_002393095.1 Lachnospiraceae bacterium UBA3826
ATGATGTAGGCTGGAGAGCAGCTACACTTATAGAGTCATTCATAGACCCTAACATCTCAGATAAGGAATACTATGTGAACGGCTTCGATGACAGAAAGCTTACACAGAACGGAACCAAGGATGCAGTTAAGCTCCTTAACCAGTGGTACAATGAAGGACTTATGTGGAATGACTTCGCTATATACGGTTCAGGTGATACAACCGAGGACGATATGATGAAGGCCGGCTATGTAGGTGCATTCTCTCACAACTGGGACTACCCTTTCAGAAACGGTGATGATTCCATCCAGGCTAACCTTAAGAGACTTGTAGGCGAGGATGCCAAGTATGTCGCTATCGATCCCTTCGAGGACAAGAATGGCGGACACAATAAGTTCCTTGCAGGACCTATCGACCGTAAGGTATTCTTCCCCGCTACGAATGATGAGCCTCTTGCATCTATGCTTTACCTTGACTTCATCTCAGATCCTGAGACGATCCAGTATCTTCAGCTCGGTGATGAGGGAGTTACATGCAATAAGCTTGATGACGGCGGATATGAGATAATCGCAGCAACAGGTGACGCTATCCAGAACTCAGGTATGAACATCGATTACACGATCACATGTAACGGTCTTCACCTTACAACACAGGAGCTTACAGACAAGACTCTTGCACATACATATGCGGGAATCGATCCTGAGGATGTTCTGAATGCAGACAAGATCGCCAAGACAGACACAAGAGTAGGTATCAATGTTAAGACCGGTGATATCGAGGCAGAAGGCGGTGTAGGTGATACACTTTCAGCTAAGAGAGATCAGGTATACGATACAGCCATGAGTGCTTCTACAGCAGACTTCGACAAGGTATGGGACGAAGGTATAGCTGATTACCTTGGAGCAGGCGGACAGGCTATCATTGATGAGCGTACCGCAGCTTGGGAGAAGGTATACTCAGGCGACAGCGTTGAGTAATAAGCAGGATGCTTAGTGTTCTATAAGTAATATTATGGCGCTCCATTATACATGGAGCGTCATTTTTATGTATAATGATGTAAGAATGTATATATCCGTAGGGTAATCACAGAGGCATGAAGATTGAGAGGTTTTAGATGAAGGATGTAAGAAGGAAGCGGCTTTTTAATGACGGCTGGAGTTATGCCGTATATGACTATAATGAGGAGAATTCGGGGATGGTTCCGACTGCGGTCCGGCAGTCTTCGCTAAGACCGGTATCGATACCCCATGATGCGCTTATAGCGGACGCTCATTCTTTTAACAGGGATTGTATCATATGGTATGCCAGACGCCTTGGCTTCACACCGAAGAAGGATAAGAGGTATCTTATATACTTCGAAGGTGTATATATGGACTGCACGGTATATGTAGGAGATAAGCAGGTGGGCAGGTGGGCCTACGGTTACACATCCTTCTGTATAGAGCTGACGAAGCATATAGCATCGGAGGATGATGTGATATATGTAAGGATAGACTACAGATGTCCTAATTCCAGATGGTACGGCGGACCCGGTATCAACAGGAATGTGTGGATATATGAGCTTGGCAACAGCTTCATAAGACCGGATGGGATATATGTGAGCACATCAGGTCAGGCGGCAGGTGATACGACATGCAATACGGTGGACAGTGAAAATGGCGCATCACAGGAAGAGGCCGCAGAGACAAAGCTTTCGGGTAAGCGGATGATCAGTGTGTCCGTAGAGACTGATATAGCCGCGACGGACAGGGGATGCAGGTTCGAGACAGAGTATATAATGTCGGAATATGATCCTGCAAGAGAGGATGCGGATGGTACGGAGAACATAGCTGACAATAGTGTCATATATATGTCGGACAGGACAGAGTATCCTACGGACGGACCGACTGTGACACGCATAAGACCTGAATGCGAAGTAAGCCTCTGGGATATAGATGCTCCTATACTCTACAGACTGACGGCGATACTGTATAAGGACGGAGAGCCTGCGGACATGGCATCGACATTGTTCGGCTTCAGAGATATCGAATTTACAACAGATAAGGGTTTTTTCCTGAATGGACGACATGTCAAGCTGCGAGGTGTATGTCTGCATACCGATGGCGGTGCTATAGGCATGGCTTTCCATAAGGATATGGCATTAAGACAACTGCTGCTCATGAAGAGGATGGGTGTCAATGCCATAAGGTTCGCGCATAATCCGCCTGCTCCGGCTTATCTTGATCTGTGTGACAGATACGGGATGCTTGTGATGGATGAGATATTCGATTGCTGGCGAGGAGGCAAGAACCCTTATGATTATGGAAGATTCTTCGATGAATGGTTCGAATGCGATATGAAGTCTTATATAAGGCGTGACCGCAATCATCCGAGTATCATCATGTGGAGCATAGGTAACGAGATATATGATACCCATAAGGATGCAGATGACGGCATAAGGACACTTAAAGCGCTCATGGAGCTTACGGATATGTATGACCCGGAACACAATGCCTGTCCGACACTGTGCTCTAATTATATGGCATGGGAGAATACGCAGAGGTGTGCCGATGTGATAAAGCTCATAGGATATAACTATACGGAGAGGCTCTATAAGAAGCATCATACGGAGCACCCCGACTGGATCATCTACGGGTCGGAGACCGCCTCATGTGTACAGAGCAGGGGAGTGTATCATTTTCCCGCAGAGAGGTCGCTGCTTGCGGATGAAGATATGCAATGCTCATCCCTTGGCAATTCCACCACAAGCTGGGGTGCTAAGGATCATGCTTACTGCATAGCGACTGAGAGAGATACGGAATACTCGCTGGGGCAGTTCTTATGGTCGGGAATAGATTATATGGGTGAGCCCACGCCATATCATACTAAGAATTCATATCTTGGACTGGCGGATACGGCATGCTTCCCCAAGGATGCCTACTATCTGTATCAGGCAGAGTGGACGGATATAAGCGATTCGCCCATGATACACATGCTGCCGTATTGGGATTATAACGAAGGACAGATGATAGATGTGCGTATCTGCTCCAATGCACCGGAGGTTGAACTGTTCTTAAACGGCAGCTCATGCGGAAGAGGGAGGATAGATCATGAGCACGGGCAGACATTCTATGTTAATTATAAGCTTAAGTACGAGCCGGGTGAGCTTAAGGCGTTAGCCTATGACGGCAGGGGATATGGCAGTGAGAATATAGTGGCGCAGACTGCAGAGCATTCCTTTAAGGATGCTTCGCAGCTTGGAATGAGAGTATATGATGCAGAGTGGAATCTGCTTAATGGCAGAGCAGGGGATGATAAAGCGGTCATTAAAAGTAAGAGGGATGCAGACAGCCTTTTCTTCGCAGAGATATATGCTGTAGATGCTGACGGCAATGAGGTCAAGAATGCCAATACAAGGGTTAAGGTGAGAGTGTCGGGCGGCGGTTATCTCTACGGACTTGATAACGGTGACGCCACGGACTATGAATCCTATAAGAGCGATTCGAAGAGACTTTTCTCCGGTAAGCTCCTTGCCATAGTAAGAAGCGACGGAAGCGGGGAGGATATCAGTATCTCGGCAGCGACAGACGACAGCGAGATAAGGGTAAGGAAGGTAGAGCTTACCGGAACAGGCTTTGAACAGATCAAAGCGAAGGATGAATATAAGCATTCGGCACTTACTCTTACACCGGATAAGAGTGAGGCGGTATTTGATGTAAAAGTGTGGCCTGAGAATGCCTTTGGATATGAGCTTGAGTATGAGATAACCAATCTGAGCGGAGTTCGAATCCAGAATGCGACGGTTGAGGTAAGCGGTCACAGGGTGAAGGTCAAGGCATGTGCTGACGGCGAAATTAAGCTTAGGGTATTATGCAGGAGTGTGTCGGGAGAAAAGGATGAAAAAGGCAATGAGAAGCCGAATGCATATCTCATCTCGTCAATAGAACTGAAAGCAGAGGGCTTCGGTGAACTGAATATCAACCCATATTCCTTCGTGTCTGCCTCACTTTATACGAAGCATGGCGGAGATATAGGCAATGGCAATGAGAACGGCATATCATCCCTTCCACAGTCCGATTCATGGGTGTTGTATGAGAATATAGATTTTGCGGAAGGAACGGAGGAGGTTACTATTCCGGTATTCGAGCTTGCAAGTGCGCCTCTTGATATAGTCTTCTGGGACGGTGTGCCTCATGATGAGGGATGCCGCATAATAGGCAGAGGTCATTATCATAAGAAGTCGATCTGGAATGTATATCAGGAACAGACCTTTAAGCTTGACAGGCTGCTTAAGGGTATCGGCTCCTTTGCCATAGAGATAGATGATCACAAGGCTCATATCAAGGGCTTTGAATTCATCAAAGCGGATGTGGCGCACAGAGTTAATCTTGCTACGGAAGCGGACGAGATATACGGCGATTCATATGAAGTAAGAGAGGATGCCGTATACGGTATAGGCAATAATGTATCTCTTGTATATAAGGGGATCGATCTTGGCAGAGAAGGCATAGGTCGTGTGAGCATATGCGGACATACTCCGATGGAGAATAACTCGGTACATATCATTTTTGCCGGAGAAGATACAAGGGAGCGGCGCATCGTGGAATTTGGCGGTTCTGATGACTTCGTGACAAGAGAGTTCGTAATAGAGAAGGTAAGCGGGCGGGTTGATATCACTTTCATGTTCCTGCCCGGATGTGACTTCGACCTGCGAAGCTTCAGATTCGAATGAAATAATTAATTTCAAATGAAAAAATTAATGACCTGTACAGTTGCTTTTCCTGTTGACACAGATTGGGGATGGGAGTATGATTAGTTATACAAATCATACTTTTTATACAAATTGTAAAGTGTGGGAATGGAGAACAGTATGAATAAGAATAAGAAGGTTCCTAAAGGAAAATATGTCTGGACAGCGACAGTAGGTGAGAAAGGGCAGATAGTGATACCCAAGCAGGCGAGGGATATATTCGGGATTGAACCGGGAGATACCATTCTGCTGCTCGGTGATGAAAAGAGAGGTATAGCGATACCTCCGCAAGGTACTTTTTCGCATCTTTTCCCACTCGCCTTCGCTGAGGATGAGGATAACGGGAATGCTGCGAATAGTGATACGAAGGAAGATGATGAATAAAGGGGGAGCAGTATTCATGGCAACAACAAAGCAAAATAATGTACAGCAAACAACCGCACAACAAGCAGCTTCACAGCCAATAGCCGCAAGAAAGCATTATCTTGATAATATCAGATGGATAACGGTTGCGATCGTGGTCATATATCATGTCTTCTATATGTATAATGCCGAAGGCGTCATCGGAGTTGTGGGCAGGATCACGGATGTCAGGGTACAGTATTGGGATATATACCAGTATATTACCTATCCTTGGTTCATGGTGCTTTTATTCATGATATCCGGTATCAGTTCAAGGCTTTATCTTGACAGGCATACGGATAAGGAATTCATAAGGAGCAGGACTACTAAGCTTTTGGTTCCCTGTACGATAGGTCTTTTTGCATTCCAGTTCATACAGGGGATAGTCAATACCGGATTGTCCGAATTATTCATAAGAGAGCCGGCTATGCCCATGGTCGGGAAGGTGTTCGCCGTGATCGCCAGCGGGATCGGGGTCTTATGGTATATTCAGATGCTGTGGATATTCTCACTTTTGCTTATTCCTGTACGCAGGATAGATAAGGACAGACTGTGGAATGTATGTGCTAAGACCAATATCTGTGTGATCATATTATTTATTATCCCGTTTTATTTTATGGGGCAGATACTTAATACACCGATCATTGTAGTATACAGATTCGGACTCTATTTCTTCGCATTCCTGTCAGGATACTTTGTATTCTCCCATGATGAGGTCATAGAGGTCCTTAAGAGATGGTCTGTTCCCTTAATGTCGGCTGCCATAGTGTTATGCGTGATATTCTGTGTGACATACTTTGGGGAGAATTATGCGGACAATCCGGCCTACCGCTCGGTTCCCTTCCTTGCATATAGCTATACCGCAAGCATCGCTATCATCGGCAGCATGGCAAGATTCATGGATATAAGTACACCCTTCACCGAGTGGATGAGTAAGCGAAGCTACGGTCTGTATATATTCCACTATCTCGGAATATCCGCAGTAGGGCTGTATCTTGCCAAGCCGGGTATCATACCGGCACCGGCGGCATATCTTATAAGCCTCATAGCCGGATTCGCAGGGGCGTACCTTCTGAATGCCGTTATATCGAGACTGCCCTTTTTCAGATGGGCTGTACTTGGGATAAAGAAGGGCAGCGATCCGAGATAAGAGCTGATTAGGAGGATATTAGTAATGTCAGAGACGAAGGAATTCTACATAGACAGCGATGGGATAAGACTTCATGCGAAGCAGGATGTACCTGAGGGCGTTAAGAAGGGCCCGTTGTGTATCCTGATACACGGATTTACGGGGAATATGGAGGCGGCCCGCTTATATAAGAATGCCCGTCTGATCGGCATCAAGGGTGCGCAGCATTGCTTCGAGGGGCACGAGGTCGAGATGGCTGACGCGATCAGGGAATATCTGGCGGAAATCGGTAAATAAAGTCCGGCACTAAAGATATCAACACATGCCCGGAAAAGTGGTATAAAATAAATCGACATTTATAAGAGGAGATAGTCAACAGTATTCAGACGATCTCTGCCATAACAGAGGAGGTTACGGCGCATGCGAGCAATACATATTCGGGAAGCGAACAGAACAGACAGATCGTGGATCGGATCAATACACTGGTGGAGGAGCTTGATACGGATGCAACGGAATTAAAGTCCTACATCTGATGGTATAGGGATGGCCGGCAGAACGCAGCATAATGTCAAAAGAGGGCAGCAGACATGGTAAATATGTCAAGAGCCCTCTTTTTTTCTCTGCGTTGGTGTGCTAAAATTACTAGGTATGCTGTGATATCATATCCAGTTGTATCACAAGACAGTACGATCAGAAAGGTATGTAAGGAGATACAGGCAAAATGGCAGAACGTAAGATAATGCTCGGTAATGAAGCAATAGCCAGAGGCGCTTATGAGGCCGGTGCTAAGGTGTCGGCTGCGTATCCCGGTACGCCCAGTACCGAGATAAGCGAGAATCTGGTACAGTATGATGAAATATATGCGGAGTGGTCGCCTAATGAGAAGGTGGCTGTGGAGGTAGCCAGCGGTGCATCCATAAGCGGAGTCCGTTCCATGGCGTGTATGAAGCATGTGGGACTTAATGTAGCCAGCGATCCGCTCTACACTATGTCTTATATAGGGGTAAAGGGCGGTATGGTCCTTGTGGTAGCGGATGATCCCGGTATGTACAGTTCGCAGAATGAGCAGGATACAAGGATGATAGGCAGAGCGTCCATGGTGCCCGTCTTAGAACCGTCGGATTCAATGGAAGCCAAGGAGTATATGAAGTATGCTTTTGAACTGTCGGAAAAGTACGACACACCCATGATACTTCGTACTACCACAAGACTCGCGCACTCTCAGGGACTTGTAGAGCTTGAGGATAGGAAGGAGCCTGCGCCCATCCCTTATGAGAGGAATATAGCGAAGAATGTCATGATGCCGGCTATGGCTATCAAGAGGCATCTTGTCGTTGAAGACAGACTTAACCGCATGGCGGATGATGCTGCGACGCTTACGTTGCCCTCAGGTCAGGCGCTTAACAGAGCAGAGTATGGAGATACTAAGATCGGATTCATAACCTGCGGTATCGCATATCAGTATATTAAGGAAGTGATGCCTGAAGCTAGCGTGCTTAAGCTTGGTCTGGTGAATCCGCTTCCAAGGAAGCTTATAGAGGAATTTGCATCCAAAGTTGACAGGCTTGTCATATTCGAGGAGCTTGAGCCTGTTATAGAGGAACAGGTCAGAAGCTACGGCATCAAGTGCGAGGGCAAGGAGATATTCACCCGACAGGGCGAGTACTCTGCCAATATGTTAAGGGAGAAGATACTTGGCCTTAAGCTTGATATAGATGAAGCAGAACAGGTTGCGCCAAGACCGCCCATCCTCTGTCCGGGATGTCCTCACAGAAGCGTATACTCAGTGCTTAATAAGCTTAAGATACATGCTGCCGGGGATATAGGCTGCTATACTCTCGGTGCGGTTGCGCCTCTAAGCGTGGTGGATACCACTATATGCATGGGCTCTTCAATATCGTCACTTCACGGTATGGAGAAGGCTATGGGTAAGGATTATATCCGTAACTGGGTAGCTGTAATAGGTGATTCCACATTCCTTCACACGGGTGTCAATTCTCTTATGAACATGGTATATAACAAGGCAACAGGTACTGTGATCATACTTGACAATTCCACCACGGGTATGACCGGTCATCAGGATCATGCCGCTACGGGCAAGACACTTAAGGGTGAGACGACCTATGCGATCAGTCTCTATCACCTGTGCAAAGCCATGGGAATAGAGCATGTATATGAAGTGAACGCTTTTGACCTTCAGACCTTGGAAGAGACGATAAAAAGAGAGCAGGACAGAGACGAGGTATCTGTCATAATCACCAAGAGTCCGTGTGTACTGCTTAAGGGGCAGGTATTCCCGGATAAGTGCGTACCGATACCTGAGAAGTGCAAGAAGTGCGGAGCCTGCTTAAGACCTGGCTGTCCGGCACTTACTCGTAATGAGGACGGAACAATAAGTATAGATGACACGATGTGCAACGGCTGCGGACTGTGCATGCAGCTGTGCAGGTTTGAAGCGATAGGTAAGGAGGCTAAGTGATATGAGTAAGACTACTAACATAATGATCGTCGGTGTAGGCGGTCAGGGAACGCTCCTTACAAGCAGGATACTTGGGAAGCTGGCGCTTATAGCCGGATATGATGTTAAGATATCGGAGGTGCACGGCATGAGTCAGAGAGGTGGCTCGGTCGTTACATATGTCCGTTATGGTGAAAAGGTGGCAGAGCCTATAGTAGAGGAGGGTCAGGCTGATGTGCTCATCGCGTTCGAACGCTTAGAGGCACTCAGATATCTGCATTTTGTGAAAAAGGACGGAACTGTCATCGTCAATGACCAGCGTATGGACCCTATCTCGGTGGTCACAGGACAGGCACAGTATCCGGAGGGAATAATCGAGACTCTTAAGAGCAGACGAAGGACTATGGTGGTGGATGCTATGAATGTGGCTAAGAGCATAGGCTCGCCAAGGTCGTTCAATGTGGTGGTGCTTGGAGCGGCTGCAAGGAGCATGAGCTATACCAAGGATCAGTGGATAGAGGTTATAAGGAACACTGTACCGCCCAAGACGATAGATAAGAATCTTGAGGCATTCGAGGCAGGATATGGTATAGCGCTTTAATAAAGGCTATTGATAAGTATTTCTTATTGGTTGTATGTTGTATGCTCTTAGGGCGGAGCTAAAAAAGAATGGAGAATAAGATATGATCTGGAATGAGACCAAGGAATGCATGAGCCGTGATGAGATGACGGCGCTGCAATCCGCAAGATTAGTGAAGCAGGTGAATCACGTATATCACAATGTGGAGTTCTACCGCAAGAAGATGCAGGAGGTCGGCTTGGAGCCGGGAGATATAAGGGGGCTTGAGGATATAGAGAAGCTTCCTTTTACCACCAAGGCGGATCTCAGGGACAACTATCCCTTCGGTCTCTTCGCCGTGCCTAAGTCCGAGATAGTGAGGATTCACGCATCCAGCGGAACTACAGGTAAGGCCACTGTCGTAGGATATACCAGACGCGATCTGGATACATGGTCTGAGAGTGTGGCAAGATGTATCACCATGGCAGGACTCGGAAGAGAAGATACCATTCAGGTAGCCTACGGCTACGGACTGTTCACCGGCGGCTTGGGCGCACATTACGGTGCGGAGTGTGTGGGCGCGACGGTTGTACCCCAGTCTACGGGCAATACCAAGAAGCTTGTGACCATGATGAACGACTTCGGAGTCACCGGTATCATGTGTACTCCTTCGTATCTTCTGCATATTGCGGAAGTGGTCAAAGAGATGGGGCTTGAAGATTCTATAAAGCTTAAGGCTGCCATATGCGGAGCCGAGCCGTGGACAGAGAAGATGCGTCTACAGATCGAGGAGCAGCTTCATATCAGCGCGCACGATATATACGGATTGTCAGAGACAATGGGACCGGGTGTGGCTTGTGACTGTGAATATCATAAGGGACTTCATATCTGGGAGGATTATTATCTTCCGGAGATCGTGGATAAGGATACGTTTAGGCATGTGGCTGACGGAGAGACGGGTGAGCTTGTACTTACCAATCTCCAGAAGGAGGGAATGCCTCTTATAAGATACAGGACCAAGGACCTTACAAGCATCACTCATGAGAAGTGTGAGTGTGGTCGTACAGCAGCGCGTATCTCAAGATTCAAGGGAAGAACAGACGATATGCTGATAATCAGAGGTGTCAATGTTTTCCCGTCACAGATAGAGACGGCGCTCTTAGAGGCCGGCGGAGTTACACCGCAATATCAGATCATAGTGGACAGAGTGAATAATCTCGACACTCTGGAGGTACTCGTTGAGATGGAGGAAAGCTCATTCTCTGACGAGGTCAAGGAGATAGAGGCTCTTAATAAGAGAGTAAGCCATGCAATACAGCAGATGATAGGTCTTGCGGTTAAGGTTAAGCTCGTTGCTCCCAAGACTATCGAACGCAGTATGGGTAAGGCAGTAAGAGTCATTGATAACCGTAAATTTGACTGATGGAGGCATAGTGTAAAATATGGCAGAGGGATTTGTAAGACAACTGACAGTATTTATAGAGAACAGAGTAGGCACACTTCAAGAGGTGGCTGAGGTGCTTAAGGATAATGATATCAATATCTATTCGATATCACTTGCGGATACCAGTGAGTACGGGCTGCTTCGTATGATAGTATCCGATCCGGATAAGGGAAGCAGGATATTAAAAGAAAACAGCTTCTCGGCCAAGACTACCGAGGTAGTGGCTGTGAAGCTGGAGAATAAGGTGGGAACCCTTTCATCATTATTCGGAACACTGGCTGAAGCAGGAATAGGTATTGAATATATGTATGCCATGGCTACATCCAGAACCGGAGCCATGATACTTAAGACATCGGATGGCAGCAAGGCCGTGGAGGTGCTTAAGAACGCAGGCTTCGGACTCCTCGATGAAGAGGGGATGTTCAATCTTGAATAAAGCGGGGCTTATTCTGTTGCGCCGCTTGTCATGAAGTTAATGAACTTGATGGTATCTTCGGGCTCATATACAACAAGCTCCATCTCAGGGATCATGTTGTCCGAGAATACCTTGGCAAGAGATACATACTGCGAGAGCTTGGACTTAAGATTAAGCCTGTCACCTTCATCGGTCACGAGCTCCACCTTGCCCTTGCAGTGGTCAACAACCTTGAAAAAGCCTTCAATATCAGTTACATTCTGAATCTTCATAATTAAATACCTCCGTGCCGCCTCTTCCTGACGGCTGATCTCAGATTTCTTTTACGCCTTCATTATACGGCTCGGAGAATAATATTCAAGACTAATCTTGTATAAAATGCACAATTTTAGATACCTAAAATTGTGCATTTTATACAAAGACTGCTTGAGAGGATGAATTCGATGATGAATAAAGGTAAAGAATTATTTTTCACATTTGCAAAAATCGGGTTTTTTACTTTTGGCGGGGGATATGCAATGATCCCGTTAATAGAAAAAGAGGTTGTTGATAAGAAGAGGTGGATAAGTAACGAAGAGCTTCTGGATGTGATAGCAATATCAGAGTCCACTCCGGGCCCCATAGCGGTAAATGCCGCTACTTTTATCGGGAAGAAGACAGGCGGGCTCACAGGCGCTTTCTGCGCAACGTTTGGAGTGGTTCTGCCATCATTTATCATTATAGCGGCGATTTCTTATTTTCTGGAGGCATTCAGGGAATTAAGCCTTGTACGCTATGCACTTTTCGGGATAAGGGCAGGAGTGCTTGCGCTGATCCTTAAGGCGCTGGTATCCATGTTTGGGCAGAGTAATAAGGGAGCTTTACCATATATTCTGATGACCGCTTCAGCGGCGGCAGTCATATTCTTCGATGTTAATGCCATTGTGGTTATCATAGCCTGCGCTCTTACAGGAATAATATATTCGATGATAAGGGGGAGGGAGCAGTGATCTGGCTTGAGCTTTTTTGGACATTTTTTAAGATAGGTCTTTTTACGTTTGGCGGCGGATATGCAATGATCCCGTTGATAAGATCCGAGGTCTTGTCACATGGCTGGGCTAAGACCGAGGATATTCTGAATTTCATAGCTGTCAGCGAGACTACGCCCGGACCGTTTGCCATCAATATGGCTACCTTCATCGGACGAACCACCGGAGGGATGATCGGCGCGGTGTGTGCGACTGTGGGAGTTGTACTTCCGTCCTTTGTAATCATTCTGATCGTTGCGAGTACCTATGAGAAATTCAAAAAAAATAAGGTGGTTCAGGGTGCTATGGTCGGATTAAAGCCGGCAGTAGTCGGAATGATCGCCGCAGCTTTTGTTACAATGGGCATTGAGGTCTTGTCACCGAAGGACGGTACGGGAGTGCTTTCATCCGTCGTAAGCTCTGCTATCTTTCTTATTATGATAATTCCTGCATTGAAGAAGAAAAGTCCGATAATGATCATACTCATATCGGGGCTTATAGGGGTGGCTGCTAACGTATTCCTGTCTGTGTGAAATGCAGCCTGTGTCATCTTCCGATACTGCAAGGCATGCCGGAAGCAGAGATACTCAGTCTTAGCGCGCAGTGTATCCTGACCGCATCCCATAGTAGCGATGATTTTTTTATTATGTTAAAATTATGGATATCATAATTTTAACAGCATATATCTAAGGGCCTGATTATGAATGGGGCAATATAGTGAAGTGCTCCGGATTGGAGGGAAAATGAGAGATCTGGTTATCATTGGAGCCGGACCGGCGGGACTGTCGGCGGGCATATACGGCAAGAGAGCGGGGCTTGACACTCTTATAATAGAAGAGACGGGTATAGGCGGAGGGCAGGTGCTCACGACCTATGATGTGGACAATTATCCCGGACTACCCGGTATAAGCGGTATGGAGCTTGGTACTAAGATGCATGAGCATGCGATATCGGCAGGCGTGGAATTCTTGGAGACCTCAGTTACCGGAATAGAGGATGGAGGCAGTGTTAAGCGTATACAGACCTCCAAGGAGACTATCGAGGCTAAGGCTGTGATCATCGCAACCGGCGCTACCCACAACCATCTGGGTATACCGGGTGAAGAGGAGCTTGGAGGTATGGGCGTATCATACTGTGCCACATGTGACGGAGCATTCTTCAGAGGCCGTGTGACGGCAGTGATAGGCGGAGGTGATGTGGCGCTTGAGGATGCCATCTTCCTTGCCAGAGGATGCAGCAAGGTCTATCTTATCCACAGGCGGGATGAATTCCGCGGAGCCAGAAAGCTTGCTGATATCGTGAAGGCTACGGAGAATATAGAGATAATATATGATACGATTCCGGATTCCATAGAGGGCTCGGAAGCGGTAGAGAGACTTAATGTCCATAATGTTAAGACAAGCGAGTCTAAGACCTTAGATGTGGACGGTGTATTCATTGCCGTGGGCACTCACCCCATTACGGATTATCTTAAGGGCGTAGTGGATATGGACGAGAGAGGCTATATCAAGGCGGGAGAGGACTGCAGGACCAATATCCCCGGAATATATGCGGCAGGTGATGTGCGTACCAAGGCACTCAGACAGATAGTGACGGCAGCGTCCGACGGAGCCTGTGCCGTAACCTCGGCTACAGAGTATATCAACAGCCTGTGATCGGATATCCGGGAATGGAGATTAAGATGAACAGAACAGCACTTATCACCGGTGCCTCAAGGGGTATAGGAGAGGCTATCGCGCGCAGATTCGCGGCGGCAGGATATGACATTGTTCTTACCTGCCTTAATAATATGGAGAGGATGGATAGCATAGCTAAAGAGCTTAAGACCAAGCATCAGGTGTCCGTCCGGTGCTATCAGGGGGATATGGGTAATGAGGAATTTGTTGCCGGTATTTTTGATACGATAGACGGAGTGGATATTCTGGTCAATAATGCGGGTATCTCATATGTGGGGCTGTTGCAGGATATGTCGGCTGAGGATTGGCACAGAGTTATGTCGACCAATCTTGACAGCATATTCTATACATCCTCAAGGGCGATAAAGCTAATGCTTCGTAATCACGAGGGCAGGATCATCAATATATCCTCCATGTGGGGAAATGTCGGCGCATCGACGGAGGTGGCGTATTCCGCTTCGAAGGGCGGTGTGAACGCCTTTACCAAAGCGCTTGCCAAGGAGCTGGCACCCAGTAATATACAGGTCAATGCCATTGCCTGCGGAGTAATAGATACGGACATGAACAGCCGCTTAAGTGAAGAGGAGAGGGAAGAACTGGCAGAACAGATACCCTGCGGGCGTTACGGCTTGGCCGAGGAGGTGGCAGAGCTTGCTTATATGCTGACTAAAGCGCCGGCATACCTGACAGGACAGATAATCACGCTTGACGGCGGATTGTGCTGATATATGCACAGCGGAGCAGTCAAATTGTTACGAAAGTTGACATAATACACAGTATAAAGCCGCGTAGTTGACATAATGCACAAGATATAGCGGTTGACAATAACAGCATATCGTGGTATATTTGTTAAGGATTTGTAACAAATTAACCTCTGCGGCAGATTATATGCGATTTATCTGCTACAGTACAAAAAGAAAAGGTATGAATAGGAATAGAACAGTAATAGCAACACTTGCTACGGTCGGAATATTGACAGCCGGTATTACGGCAGGAAGCATATCTGCACATGCAACTACGCTTTCGGATTCGCTTCCGTCTGCCGGATTTTCCATAGCTGTAAGCGAGGGTACATCTGTTAAGGATGTTAAGGAAGAAGTTAAGAATATGGTCACTCCTGAGGTTAAGGAGTCTGAGGAGGAATCTACGGATAAGGCATCCGAAGGACTTACCGAAGCGGAAGAGACCAAGAAAGCCACAATGGAGAAGACCATTGACTTTGACAAGGAGGTTGTCGAGGTAGCGGTCAGGACTCCGGCCGATTATATAGAAGAGACTGCCAGAGAGGACTTCAGTAATCTGGTCATAGCTCAGGTTCACGACTATGTCAATGTCAGAGATCTTCCCGATGAGCATGAGGGTAAGATAGTAGGCAAGCTCTATAATAAGTCGGTGGGAGAATTCATAGAGGAAGAGAACGGCTGGTATAAGATACAGTCGGGTAATTGTACAGGATGGGTCAAGGGTGAGTATTGTGTCACAGGTGATGATGCCGTACAGCTTGCCAAAGAGGTGGGCACACTTCACGCTATAGTCAATACCACGACCCTTAAGGTTAGAAAAGAGCCCGGACTTGATGCACCGGTACTCGGACTTGTTCCGATAGAGGACGACCTGCTTGTAGTGGAGGAGCTTGACGGCTGGGTTAAGGTTGATATAGAGGAAGGCTACGGATACGTATCCGACGAATATGTTAATCTTCATACGGAATTCGTCAAGGCTGAATCCAAGGAAGAGGAAGAGATCAGACTTGCCAAGGAGAAGGCTGAGAGAGACAAGGCCAACGCAGCGGCAAGGAGCGCCACAGCCGGTAATAATAACAATACCGGCAATACAGGCGGCGGAAGAACCTACGGATCATACTTCCCGTCAGAGCCCGTTACGCATGTAGGCGGAGACAGCCTCGGAGCACAGGTAGCTAATTTCGCCCTGCAGTTCGTCGGCAATCCCTATGTATACGGTGGTGTATCACTTACTAACGGTGCGGATTGCTCAGGCTTCGTATTGAGTGTATATAAGAACTTCGGTGTATCGCTTCCCCACTCGGCTACAGCCGACAGGAATATGGGTTATGCGGTTGCGAGTGTAGCGGAGGCCCAGCCCGGCGATCTGTTCTGCTACTCCGGACATGTAGGATTGTATATAGGTAATAACCAGATAGTACATGCATCTACATCCAAGACAGGTATAATCGTATCGAATGCGACATATCGTCAGCCTGTATGTATCAGAAGAATATTCTAGGATATTATAAGGTATTATAAGATATTATAAGATATTCCGGTGTGAGATTTTCAAGGAGCCTTCGGGAGAACCAAGGGCTCCTTTTTTGCTATATATTTGATATATAGCATATGTCTTAAGTCTTCAGGGTGGGGCGTAAAGCGGTTAGCCGTGGTAAAGTGTCAGACTTTTTCTTTTTCACACAATTTGGTTGACATGAAAGCGCTTATGAATTATGACGAAAAAGCAGGATGACTTCTATAGTCAATCGGTCAACATCAGGTATAGTTATCCACATACGCATTCGGAATATATGCCATTTAATGAACTTATTCGCCCACTTATCCACATTATACACATGTGTCAGGTTTAAAATCGTGAAAAATTATGGTAAACTATCGAACCTTTGTTTTGGAACAGATGCACAAATACAGGAAAGAAAAGCAATACTTTTATAAAAATTAAAGAATGAAAACAGGCAGATGCGGCATGAATTGTCAGAAAATTTACAATTTGTTAAGTAGACACAGATACCGGTGATATGGTAAAATATACATACGTGAAGGGGCAGGGCATGACCTTATGGACTAATAGCCTAAGAGTACAAAGCATACGATGTGACCTCTGCACGAATCTGAATAAGAAGGGACTGATCATATGAAATTCATCATTAGCGGTAAGAACATTGATGTAACGGAAGGCTTAAGAGGAGCAGTTCAGGACAAGATCGGGAAGTTAGAGAAGTATTTTACACCGGAGACTGAGGTTCATGTGACCTTAAGTGTTGAGAAGGATCGACAGAAGATCGAGGTGACGATACCCGTTAAGGGCACTGTCATCAGATCCGAGCAGGTAAGCAACGATATGTATGTATCGATCGATCTAGTCGAAGAGATCATCGAGAGACAGCTTAAGAAGTATAAGAATAAGATCGTTGACAGACATCAGAGCGGAGACTATTTCAAGCAGGAGTTCATAGAGAAGGACTATGTGGATGATGAAGAGGTACAGATAGTTCGTACCAAGAAGTTCGACATTAAGCCCATGTATGCAGAGGATGCATGCATCCAGATGGAGCTTACGGGGCATAACTTCTTCGTATTCGTCAATGCGGAGACAGATCAGGTCAATGTAGT
>DGII01000041.1 GCA_002393095.1 Lachnospiraceae bacterium UBA3826
ATGTACCTATAAGGAATTGACACCCATTGTTGTGATCGTTGTTGATCTGATACTTGCAGCATCAAAGGGTAATGTACCTATAAGGAATTGACACGAGCAACCTCTATTAGAGCCTTATACCCAGGGTGTCTGATGAATGGGTAATGTACCTATAAGGAATTGACACTAAAAACGACCTCGCCGATCTTTGTTCTTTCAATTCGGGTAATGTACCTATAAGGAATTGACACCCTCCTTTTTATGAGACCTTAAGTTCCGATATGATAGTGTGGGTAATGTACCTATAAGGAATTGAGAATATATACGCTGACGAGGTTTTCTACTATGTTATTGCGCTAATTGAGTAAAGCACTCATTGCTTTGTTATGCATTAGACCGGTGGTTTATTGTTTTCAGATTATTCGATTGAATTTAGTGAAAAATATCTGGCGTTAGATGCCGCTGCTATTGAACAAGTGGAGAATAAGGCTATACAGGATTGCTCTGAAGGACGTAAAGAGTGCAGTCCGGAACAGTTGGGCGCTTATTTGGTACGATCAGGTATACTTGGTGCAGATATTATCAGGGATATAATATATGAGCTACATATGGATTATGACTTGCGATATCAGGTTGAACGGGCACGTATCACTGAAGAACGAAGAAATCGATGGGAAAATGCTCCCGTACAGAAGTCCGTAAATGATTTCTATTGATTGGTTCTATATGAATGATGTGCCTTATGTTGCTTTTTAGCCAGGTCTCTTTGACGTTGATCCTCTAAGATCAGTTCTGTCACATCATCGTATAATTTGGTAATTTTCTCCCATTCTTTATATCCGCGTCGCAATTCGAATTCCGTGATATTAGGGTTGGTCAACCCATTGAAATCTGCTATGGCTTCAACCATAAGTTCGATGTCTTTGTCCCGCATAAGTCCACCTCATATAATGTGATTATGGAATTGATTGTTTTTGTTATTATATCATAATTAATATGAGAAAACTGTAGATCGTCAGTCTATATTGAATAAGGAGAGGATATAGAGATGGCGAATTGTGAAGATGAATGGAAATGCAGCTTATATGAAGAAGTAAAGCGTAGAGGCTTTTTAGTCATGTATTGAAATAGAATAAGATATATGCTAATATCATCTCACCGCGATCATGCGGATAAAAGGGATAAATTCATTTCATCGGGGGAATCGTAGTCCCTTATGTATATAAGGGCTTCGCTGGCGTAAGTGTCTGACACTTAATCTGCCAATTATCTCTTGAAACAAGAAAGACAAAATTTTATAATGAAAGGAGAGATATCTATGAAAGATATTGATTGGCACGCAGGATTCGTGTCGGCAATGAAGCTTGAGCTTCGTAAGTATGAAGACATACTAACCTTTGATGAGGAGCACTATCTGGCCAACAGAGCCCAGAAGCTTGATCTGCTTATCATACGGAATACCGGAAAAGATGTGATCGACAACCCGATAGGTCGCATATTCAGCAGGCATAATATCTTAGAGTACAAAGGTATAGGAGATGTCCTTACATACGGTAAGCTCTATAAGACCCTTGCATATACGTCATTGTATCTGTATGAACAGCATAAGGATGATGAGTGTTCGGCAAGGGACTATACAATGTCATTTGTAAGGTATGAGTACCCGAAGAAGCTTTTTATACAGCTTAAAAGGGACGGAATAGTATGTGAGGAGATTACACCCGGAATATATGCTGTGTCGGGTCTGCCCTTTAGGACGCAGATAATCGTCTCCGGCAGACTGCCCAAGGGAACAGCCATATGGTTAAAAAGCCTTACAACACATGGTACGGTAGAGGATGTGGAGTACATAACTACCGAGACCGTAGGACTTAATGAGAAACATAAGGATGAAGCAGACAATATAATGAATATATTCACGGCTGCCAATGGAGCTGTGATGAGGAAGATAAAGAAGGAGGGATTGCCGGTGTGTCAAGCAGTTAATGAGCTATTCGCAGATGAGATAAAGGAATTAAGGATAATAAATGATGCTCAAGCAGAGCAGATAGTACAGAAGGATGCGCAGATAGAGCAGGACGCGAAAGAGATTCTGCGTCTTAAGAGCATACTCTTATCTCACAATATCAGCTTTGATGAATTGAAATAGAGGCGGTATCTATTGTGTATATTCTATGATGTAAAGATAGGATGATTAAGGAGATAATGGACAATACAGTTCGTTATCTCCTTTTTGCTGGGATCAATACAATTATTATTATGAAAGATTATCAACCAGCGGTTTAATGACAATGATGTTAGTGCTTGTGTATGATGATTTATGATGTAAATATTGGGAGATTATGTATGATCGAGAATTTTGAACGGAAGAATATAAATGACAGCCTTATTGAAGCTGTACGGTTCGCGGCAAATCATCCGCCAATAAACCACTATTTGGCCAAAGAGAATATATGGATACATATTAACAGGGATATAGAAGAAGGCAGAGAACCGTTAGACGGCGGAATCGATGAACTGGTAGAGCCGAATACTTTCTTTTTTATGAACATTCCGGAAGAAAAACGACAATGGTATAAGGATTACTATAATGAGATAAAAGAGGATATATATAGCATTGTAAGTATTGTTAAGGGCACGAAGACTAAGCCGGATAACAGGCTGCAGGAATTCATATTGGAGCATATAAAACGATAATTGTGGAAACATAAAGGGAGATTATGAAGAAAGAAAAGAGTAACTCAGAAAAATGGAAGTAGAAAAGGGGATCATACTGCGGTCACTATGATTACTGCGGATGGTAAAGTGAGAACTATGATGAAGGATTTTCCGATTTATTAGGAACATGTATTATGTGGGGAGATAAACATATGGCTTACTGTAAAGGTATTAAGAACGATATAAAGCTCACAAGATTAATAACAGTGGGACTGGCTGTTATGCTTTTAACATCTATTGAAGCTTGTGATATAAAAACAGCGAATACTGTTGAGACTACAGAAGTGGAAGCCGATTATTCCGGGTCATTGTCTGAATTAAGTGATTTTGATTGGGAGGGATACTATAGGGATATCATAGAAAGGAATACGGATGAGTTAATAGCTGCGATAGCAATTGAGGATTACGAAGGTAATGGGAAAAGGCAGGCATATGTTATAACAACGCCGGAAAAATTAAATATTGACGGTAACGTATGGATAGAAGATGAATTCTATATGCCTACAAGCTTGTGGTATGTAAAAGAAGATAATTGCATAAATGTATACAGGGATGAGTATGGTTATTCCTTAGTGCTTGTGTCAGGGGTATTGTCTGATAAAAAGGCGGTTGCGGCTGTGGGAACAGAAACCGCGTGGGCTGTGGACAGAAATTATTCTGGTACAATCTGGGGGATCGAAGATGGGAAGCCATTCAATTATGGGACAACAGACGAGACTGCCGCAGTTTATATCATAGATGGATATATCTACGCAGGAGGAATCGTCATGCAGGGTGAAGGTTCTGAGTCTTATATGAGTCCGGTGTCATACAAATATGGCATATCGGACAGACGATTAGAGTTGATTGAGAAGACCACGAAGAATTAAAAAGATGCACAAGCAGAGCATATAGATTAACAAGGTATACAGATAGAGAAGAAGTATATACAGATTTCGACTTATGAAAGCATACTCATATCTCGCAAGATCATTTTGATGAAATCAGTATGGTTATCTATACAGGAGATAGTTAACCAGCGGTTTAATAACAATGCTGTCAGTTTATGTGTATGATGATCTAAGAAGGGAGAGGGATTTTTTATGTGGTACAAATACAATATTGAACATGTACACAATGAGGCGACCACATCAAATGTCATAGCGGATATATGGAAGAATGTTAAACCTGACCCATGGTATCAAAAGGCATCAGATATGAGATTCAAAAGAGAAGTTGGTCGGTTAATGGAAAAAAATTATGATGAGCTCAAAAGCCTTATGAAAAAAATACAATAGACATCAATGCAAAAAGCTGTAAGCCATAAAAAGAGTTGTTGTTTTGGAATGCTAAAGCAGAATTTTGGGAGTTTTGCCTTAATATCATATTGAAACTGACTAAGATCTATGCTAATATCATCTCACTGCAATCATGCGGATAAAAGGGATAAATTCATTTCATCGGGGGAATCGTAGTCCCGTATGTATATAAGGGCTTCGCTGGCGTAAGTGTCTGACACTTAATCTGCCAATTATCTCTTGAAACAGGGAATCTAAAATTTTATAATATGATAAACATAAGGATGAAGCAGACAATATAATGAATATATTCACGGCTGCCAATGGAGCTGTGATGAGGAAGATAAAGAAGGAGGGATTGCCGGTGTGTCAAGCAGTTAATGAGCTATTCGCAGATGAGATAAAGGAATTAAGGATAATAAATGATGCGCAAGCAGAGCAGATAGAGCAACAAGGTGTGCAGATAGAACAGAAGGATGCGCAGATAGAACAGAAGAATATGCAGATAGAGCAGGATGCGAAAGAGATTCTGCGCCTTAAGAGCATACTCTTATCTCACAATATCAGCTTTGATGAACTGAAATAGAGGCGGTATATGCTCTCTATATCCTAATGTATAGAATAATACAGTATTATATAAGGAGATAATGAACGGGGTGGTTCATTATCTCCTTAATTGTATTGTTGTAAATTATGGTATAATCTAATCGACTATTATATAGGAGTGTAATTCAATGGGAATTGAGAAGCTGAGATTAAGATATGTAGTGCCGTTTTTCTTTGGCGGTGATGGGCTGTCCATAAGGGAAGCCATTATGGATGCTACGGGATGTATTGCTCCCTATGGTGGACGCTGGATGGAAGATACCGTCTGGCGTGGAGAGCATGACCTGTATGAATATGTTCTCGGATCTTTCAATGCGGGCGGAGGTTCAGATCCGGCCAATATAGGCGTTATGCTGTGTTATGAAAGCGGAAAAGAGAGCATAAAGAGGTTTGAGTATCATAGTAAGTCAGGTAATTCATATTCTTTTGATATACGTGATATGGGACTGGATCTTTTTATGAGCGGTGTCGGATTGCTATGGTATGAGGTGGGCGGTCCGGTATCCGATACGGGTGATTATCCGGATATATCCGAGCTGATCGGCTTTGAATATGCATTTAAGGAGCTTAATTATGATACTAACAGAAAAGTATTCATAGATGCGGATGGTAGCGGCCCCTTTATGATGGGTGATTGGATTGCAAGGCTGTTGCAGCCCATACTACCCGGAGTGAGGTTCGCCGCTAAGAGGCGTAATGTACTTTATGATGAGAACGATGCCAAGAGCCCTGTATTTGTTCCCGATAAATCGCTTATGTATAATTATATGGCATATAGTGGAGACGATCCGCAGGATGGTCTGAGGGCGGCTTACTATCTGACTAAAGGGTATAAGGATACACACAGTATGCCAAGCGGTTTTGAGGGAAAACTGTACAGACCCTTTGCCAATGTGATCTGCTATGCCTGCACCGAGGGAGCCGGATACTATGCCTTGGCAACAGAAGAGAACAGGACCTTTTTCACAGGCGGAATGGCAGGCAGATATATGGGAGATTATTTTGTCATGTATCTGCTCGTCCTTAACATCCATTATTCGTTGATCTCATATGCGGCCAGAATAGACGAAGAATTGCCTGCGGACATATCTGCTTATATGACATCAGATGTGTTGGGGCTTGAGAAGAAAGTGACCAGACTCATGATGGAGATTAATCTGTTCTTAACTAAGAACGTGCGAGCGACTGTGAGTCACATTGGGCATCATAATGAATTCTTCGATTATCTCGGTGAGAGTATGGGAATTGATAAAAGCATCGAGGCTATCAGGCAGGGAATATACTCATTGCAGGATGTATTAAATGACATGGTAAGAACCGAGCAGGCATACAGGGACAATCCGGAGCTTATTAAATGGCGCAAGGAAGATGAGTATACAGATCTTGCCAGAGAGAATGACAGGCTAAAGGAAGAGATATATAAGGATGAATTAACCGGGCTGCTTAACCAGAAAGGGTATCTTAAGCTGTCCAAGGAGATATACGCCAAGGCTAAAAGGGAACAAAAGACATTGTTCGTCTGCTCTGTGGATATGAACGGACTAAAGCATATCAATGATGAATGCGGAGGTCATGATGCCGGAGATAAGGCGCTTAGGGGAGTGGCAGACATGCTGCGGGAGGCGGCACTGCCTGAAGATCATCTTTTCCGTAAGGGCGGTGATGAATTCGTAGTATTGGGTATAAGGGACAGCATCGATTGTGGGGAAGAGAAAAGGTTTGCCAAGGCAATTGAGGGCGCATCCGAACGTATTAACAGTAATTCGGGACTTGATTTTGAGATAGCGGCAAGCTATGGCCCGCTTCTTAAGGATATGGCGGTCTGCAGTGACGGGTTGGACGAGATATTCAAGGAATCGGATGATATGATGTATGAGATGAAGGTGGCAAAGGATAAGTACAGGCGTTAGGCGCAGGGCGATGACATATGATAGGTATTATGGCGACAACGGATGCAGAAGAAGTATATGACGGATATCATTGCATTTTACGATTGAAGAGATAAGCGGTTATAGTGTATAATCATATAGTATATCAGTATATGTGATACAGGTTGTAAGTATGATGCATATGGTATGTATAGCATTGAGAGAAAAGATACGGAGGATTTGATATGGCTTGTTTTGTGGCACCTGCAACGGAGGCAGTGATAACTACAGTAGTGAATGCTGTTATTAAGCACAAGGAGAGTAAGAGGATTCAGACCGAAGGCACGGAGCATGCGGCCGAGGCTATTGAGGCACATAAGAGTAAGATAAGTTTTTCTACAAAGCTTGGCTGGCTTAATAAGATGTTATGGGGAGGTTCTGCGCTTCTTGCTTTTGAGCATGCATGGCACGGGGAGGTTGTTCCGTATTTCCCGTTCTTTACTGCGGTGACTAACGGTGAAGTGTCGGAGATGCTTGCTGAGATGAGCAGTGTGGGAGTCACCATGGCATTGCTTGTGACTGCCGTATGGGGCGGAATGGTCGCTGTGTCCGGTATCATAGAGAAGAGGAATGATAAGGCGGAAGATACCGTATCGGAAGGAGTATAGGCATGACACTTTTAATAACGATATTTGCAGCGATTGTAAGCACTTTGGTCTGGTATGTAAGGGATGACAGAAGAGAGCTTAATCTAGGACTTCTGTGTCTTATGTTCTGGGGTGCGTCTATCATGTGGCTTACGGATGCCATATTCGAGTATGCAGAGCTTGGGGCGCAGTATTTCACACCGGCTGCATCCGATATGCTTAATGATTCATATCTTGGAATATCGGTTGTGGCACTTGGGCTTATGATTTGGCTTGTATCCTTCTTATATAAGGACCCGAAGGGCGTGATAAGAAAGGCTCTTACGACGGGCAGATGATGACGCTTAAGTCTTATATTATTGTGTGGTATTGTATGAAGCGGCAGGTATATGAATGATTACCTGTCGCTTTATAAGATAATGGAATGGAGATTACAGATGATACATAAGGGCTTTAAGATGAGATTATATGAGGGCATGGAGGAGGAGTATACAAGGCGGCATAATCTGCTGTGGCCTGAGATGCAGGAGAGTATACACAGGCATGGCGGACACAATTATTCAATCTATTTGGACAGGGAGACCATGACTCTCTATGGTTATATTGAGATTGAGAGTGAAGAGGAATGGGCTAAGCAGGCAGATGAGCCCATCAACCGCAAATGGTGGGATTTCATGGCTGATATAATGGAGACCAATCCTGATAACAGTCCGGTAAGCACGGACCTTGTGCCTGTATTCCATCTTGATTGAACCATAGGGCACAGGGAGATCCGATCTTCGGTATATTAAGAAAAGGGCAGTATATATAATGAATGATAATAAGACAGAATTTGATGATCTGCAGGAGTTCTTCGCATACTATCCCAGGATTGCCATAGCTTTTTCGGGAGGAGTTGATTCCGCATACCTTCTGTATGCGGCGTCAATGTATGCGGACAGTGTCAAGGCATATTATGTAAAAAGCGCATTCCAGCCGCAGTTCGAGCTTGAGGATGCCATAAGGTTAAGTAAGATGTTCGATACCGATATGGAGATCATCGATGTGGATATACTTTCATGCAAGGATGTAACGGATAATCCGCCGGATCGTTGCTATTTCTGCAAGCGGTATATATTCTCCGCGATCCTTGAACATGCGAAGAAGGATGGATATACATATATTGCCGATGGAACCAATGCCTCGGATGAACGTGGCGACCGACCCGGAATGAAAGCCCTGGAGGAAATGCAGGTTCTGTCACCCTTGAGACTGTGCGGCATTACCAAAGCTGAGGTCAGGAAAAGGTCCAAGGATGCGGGGATATTCACATGGGATAAGCCGGCTTATGCCTGCCTTGCCACAAGGATACCTACAGGGTGTGTGATAGATAAAGCAGGGCTTGCAAGGACAGAGAAGGCGGAGGATTATCTTAAAAGCATCGGACTTAAGGACTTCAGGGTAAGGACATGTGGAGAACTTGCGCGGCTTCAGGTCAGAGAAGAAGATATGACACTTGTGTCAGAATACAGAGAAGAGATACTGGCCCGCCTTACCGAAGACTATGAAGGTGTGGTGCTTGACTTAAAGTGCAGAGCGTAGACGGTCTGAGTGGGTGTGGTGTGTGGCTATGGAAGATATAAAGGAATTATTGGAAAAAGTAAAAAACGGAGAAGTATCGACGGATGAAGCTGTTCTTATGCTTAAGAGAGCCCCTTTTGAGGATATCGGCTATGCCAAGGTGGATACTCACAGAAAGCTCCGCCAGGGAGTGGCAGAGGTCATCTATGGCGCAGGCAAGACTTCCGGACAGATACTTGGGATCATCTGGACCATGAGGGATAAGGGGCAGGATACCATCATTATAACAAGGATAGATGAGGACAAGGCGGGAGCCATATCGAAGGAATATAAGCTTGACTATAATAGGGATGGAAGGATAGGTATTATCGGGAAAAAGCCGGAGCCTGACGGTATCGGAACCATTGTGGTAGCCACGGGCGGCACAAGTGATATACCTGTTGCCGAAGAAGCGGCATTCACGGCTGAAACTCTGGGCAATGAGGTTAAGAGGATATATGATGTGGGAGTGGCGGGGCTTCACAGAACGCTGGCACACCTTGATGATATAATGAGCGCCTCCGTGATAATAGCCATAGCCGGTATGGAGGGAGCACTTGCAAGCGTGATAGGCGGTCTGGCAGACTGTCCGGTGATAGCGGTCCCCACAAGCGTAGGATACGGAGCTTCCTTTAACGGACTGTCGGCGCTTTTATCAATGCTTAATTCCTGTGCAAGCGGGGTGACTGTTACCAATATCGATAATGGTTTTGGCGCCGGATATACTGCGAGCATGATCAATCATATGAAAGGATGAGAATAATGAAGACGATATATCTGGATCTGTCCATGGGTGCGGCGGGAGATATGCTTAATGCCGCATTATATGAGCTGCTTGGAAGCAATGCGGAAAAAGAAAGATATGTTAAGATAATGAATTCGCTGGGGCTTGAGGGCGTGAGCGTGACACCCGAAAAGTCTGTCAAGCAGGGGATCACGGGAACACATATGACGGTTAAGATAGATGGCGAGGAAGAGGGTGAAGCGCATGACCACCATGACCATGAGCATCACCATCATCACAGCAGTATGGGGGATATAGAAGCCATAGCAGCGGCGCTGCCGGTATCCGATAAGGTCAAGGCAAATGTTATAAGCGTCTATAGGCTTATTGCCGAGGCTGAGAGCAAGGCTCACGACAGGCCGGTGAGTGAGATACACTTCCATGAAGTGGGGACTAAGGATGCCATAGCTGATGTGACGGGAGTATGCCTGCTTATGGATATGCTGGCTCCGGATAAGGTCGTGGCATCCCCGGTGCATGTGGGATGCGGTCATGTGCATTGTGCACACGGGATATTGCCTGTGCCTGCGCCGGCAACCGCACATATACTTGAGGGTATACCCATGTACGGAGGAAGGATAGAGGGCGAGCTCTGTACGCCTACGGGGGCGGCTTTGCTTAAGTTCTACGTGAATGAATTCGGTGATATGCCCGTAATGAGGGTGGCTGCAACCGGATACGGGATGGGAAGGAAGGATTTTATACAGGTCAATTGCGTAAGAGCAATGTTAGGGCAGACAGAGGAAAGCAGTAAGGCGGTGGCTGAACTGTCATGTAATCTCGATGATATGACACCTGAGAGGATAGCCTTTTGCATGGAGAGGCTTATCGATGCAGGGGCGCTGGATGTATATACCATGCCTATAGTGATGAAGAAGTCAAGGCTTGGTACCATGCTGTGTGTCATGTGTGAGGAGAGCAAGCGCGAAGAGATGGTGAAGCTTATATTCAAGCATACGACCACTATAGGTATAAGAGAGAGCATAAGCCACAGATATACCATGACACGTCGTATAGGCAAGGTCGATACGAGATACGGCGAGATGAGAGTCAAGCACTCAGAGGGCTACGGTGTGGAGCGAAGCAAGTATGAGTATGAGGATCTGGCACGTATTGCAAGGAATATAAGCGAGTCGATAGAGAAGATAGAAAAAAATCTCTGATTTTTTAAAAAAGCTATAAAGTATATTAAGGATATGTCCGATATACAAAATGAGGTATACTATCATGCGCATGTGTATGGGCCGACGGGTGGACATGGTATGTGCCTTTAAGAAAAGGATTTCGAAAATAATGCAAAGGAGGGCAAATTATGGCAACTAATATTGGTAGCGGCTTTGAGCAGTTCGGTATAAGCCAGAGAACAGGTAACTACAAGGCACCTAAGGCCAAGGAAGCACCTGTATCCAAGGAGCCTGTTAAGGGCTTCGGTGATATCAAGGATACCGTTGAGATATCATCCGGCAGTGTATCGGCCGAAGAGGGACTTTCCGACAAGGCTAAGAGCTTGCTTGGTAAGCTCAGGGAACAGTACGGTGATTACGGATTCGCCGTTGCGGGAAGCAACAGTGAATTCACTTCCATGCGCGGTGCGAGTGACAAGGAATATACCGTTATCTTCACTGCGGATGAGCTTGAGAAGATGGCTGAGGATGATGATTATGCCGCAGAGCAGATGAAGCAGGTGGAATCACTCATCGATATGTCTAAGAAGCTTGAAGAAGATGATGAGTTCCAGACCAAGCTTGACGAGCTTGCCAAGAAGGGCTATATTCTCCAGAATCTCTCTATCTCGATGAATTCCGAGGGCGGTGTGGATGTATTCGCAGAGCTTGAGAAGGTATCGGAGAAGCAGGCCGAGCGCATTGAGGAAAAGAGCGCACAGGCTAAGGAAGAGGCCAAGGCAGAGAGCAAGGATGCGGAGAAGGAGGCTATAGCCAAGAAGTTTGAAGCACCGAAGAAGGCTTTTATTAAGGCTTCATCTGTAGATGAGCTGATAAGCACCATTAAGGGACTTGATGATGCGGGTATAGAAGCGCTTATGTCAAAGCCGGGCGCAAGACTTGATTTTACGGTATAAGAAGGCGGCGTGAGCCGTTACGGACTGCGCCGGAGGGCGTTGTCGCAAAATGTAAGGTATTAAAGGTACAGATATAAGGAATAAGAGAGGCTGTTAAGAAGTAATACTTGACAGTCTCTTTTTATTGTAATATATTATTAGTTGCGTGCTTGGTGTAAAGTATTACTACTATACAGGTAAAAGATGCAGAACATCCGTTTTTTAAGGCTACAGGCGGGTGTTTGCCGGTGGATCATAATGGATAATATTATTGAACGGGGCAGGCTCTACGATTATTACGGTGCGCTCTTAACGGAGCACCAGAGGCAGATATATGAAGCAGTGGTATATGAAGATATGTCTCTGGCGGAGATCGCACAGGAATATGATATATCCAGACAGGGCGTGCATGATCTGATACACCGGTGCGACAAGCAGCTTGCCAGATATGAGGATAAGCTTAATCTGATCGACAGGGACGAGAAGATACATGAGAAATTGAATAAGATCCGTGACATCACCGCAGATAAGGAGATACTTGATTCGGTGGAGGATATCCGCGGTCTGCTATGACAGCGTGATGTCAGGTCAGATAGCCGTTAAGCGCTTAAGGATATGCGGATCTGTGATACAGAGGGATAGATAATGGCATTCGAGAGTCTGTCGGAAAAACTTCAGAATGTTTTTAAGAACCTTCGCAGTAAGGGTAGACTTACGGAAGAGGATGTTCATACAGCCTGTAAGGATGTGAAGATGGCTCTGCTTGAGGCCGATGTCAACTTCAAGGTGGTCAAGAGCTTCATTAAGACCGTGGAGGAGAGGGCCGTAGGCGCAGATGTTATGAACGGACTCAATCCCGGACAGAT